>CAMYJY010000201.1 GCA_947258835.1 uncultured Pirellulales bacterium | reverse complement strand
GGCGGAGCCACTGATCGCGGGTCAGTAATTGGGTGGCAGGCACCGTCGACTCCAGCAGAGCCCCGTCCGGCCCCCTGCCAAAGCAGGCCGCAAACAGCTGCCCCCGCTGTGCGTCCAGCAGGGTCCACAGCCTAGCATCCGTCGGCACGATACCCTCCGCCCGGGTGGCAATCGCGGCTAGGGTGTGGACGCCGGCCAGTTCGGCCCCGGCTGCGTAGGCCAGTGTCTTGGCCGTCGTGACGCCGATCCGCAGGCCAGTAAACGAACCGGGACCAGTCGCCACGCACACCAGATCGAGTTGCCCCGCGTTCCAAGCGCAGTGGGCCAGTAGCTGCTGAATGGCCGGTACCAGGGCCTCCGCCGCCCGCTGCCGCGGCGTGAGTTGCCGCCAGCCCACTTCCATCAGGCGCGGAGCATCGGCCCCACCCCTGGCGAGCTCCAGCAGGGCCAGGGAGGCCACGGGATGACTTGTCTCGAGCGCCAATAATCGCAAATCGATTCCTTTTGAGCTCCTGTTGAATAATTTTACAGCACGCGCTGCCGTGCCTCGTCCTTGACCCCTAAGATAAAGAAACTTAGACTGTTTTCCTAGTATCTGGCGTCCTAGAGACAGCCCAGCGGGCCCCGGCCCCATAGGCACTTCTCTACCTGTCCCCCGCCCAGACGCGTCGTAGCCAGCTTGGTTGGCCCAGCCGGGGTTGGCCCAGCCGGGTGATCCGAAAGGGGGCCTGGCCCGCCCTGGTAAGTTCCATAACCAAACCTGCAAGGTGAATTTTCCGGTGAAACGCGCGATCATCAGCGATATCCATGGCAATCTAGAAGCACTGGAAAGCGTGCTTGCGCACATCGGAGACCAACAGATTGATGAGATCTACTGCCTGGGGGATGTCATCGGCTATGGCCCCAATCCGTGTGAATGCCTGGACCTGGTGATCAGCAACACCCAGATCTGTCTGTTGGGCAACCACGACCAAGGAGCCATGTTTGATCCGGAGGGATTCAACAGTGGCGCGGAGCGTGCCATTTTTTGGACGCGCGATCAACTGGAAAACTCGGGTGGATCCCGCGACCAGATTGACCAGCGGTGGGATTTTCTCGGCACGCTGCCCCGCGTGCACCGCGACGACCCGTGGCTGTTTGTGCACGGCTCGCCGCGAAATCCGGTCAACGAATATGTCTTTCCGGAAGACATCTACAACCAGAAAAAGATGGAAAAGCTGTTCGGTTTAATTACCAAAGCCAGTTTCCAAGGACACACCCACGTGCCGGGGATTTTTTTGGAAAACCTGGAGTTCATCACGCCCGAGCAGACAAAAAATGTCTTTGGTTTCGGAGAAGAAAAATTCATGGTCAACGTCGGATCGGTGGGCCAGCCTCGGGATGGAGATCCGCGCTCCTGCTATATCGTGCTGGAAGATGATCAACTAACCTACCACCGTGTCGCCTACGACTTTGGCGTGACCGCCGATAAGATTTATCAAACGCCCGACCTTGACAACTTTCTTGGTGACCGCCTGAAAGATGGCCGGTAGCGAGAGTTTCCCAGTGCGGATGGGGGTTGGAAACGCGGCTCGTGGAGCGCGTGCCCTAGGACGCTATCGGGCAGTGGCCACCACGCCTCGCCTCCCAGGGCGGCAGGGCCTGCCCCCGGCTTGAACGGGGGGCCGCCAACCGCAGCGAGCTGCCGCTCGGAAAGCCACAGCGAGCTGCCGCTCGGAAGCGCTTGCCCGCTCCCGTTGGTCGCTCAAATTTGCGCAAGATTCAAAGATTTTTATCGTTCGTAGTACAAAGGCCTTTCTCATGGATCAACGTCGTATCGTTGCCTTTCTTACGCTGTCGTTCCTGGTTCTCATGCTGCACAGCATGATTTTCCCGCCGCCAGCGCCTGTGAAAAAGGTGCCGCCGCCAGGCCCGGTGGCACCCCCCGCTGCGCCCCCGGCCGCGCCCGTGAGGGCCCCGGCTGCCGAGACAGTCGTCTCCTCCCCCCCGCCGGCAGACCCGGAGGCCATGGCCGAGGTCGACTTGGCCTACGTCACCTTGGGCTCCGTGGCTGAGGATTCGCCCTACCGTTTGTTGGTCACTTTTACCAATGCCGGCGCGGCCGTACGGCGGATTGAGTTGTCCAGTTCGCGCTACCGAGATCTGCACGACCGCGGCGGTTATTTGGGCCATCTGGAATTACTGGCAGATGATTCAACCGGGTTGCTGGTGCAGGCGGTGGGCGCTGGCACGCCGGCGGCCGCGGCCGGCATCCAGCCCGGAGATCGGCTGTTTTCTCTGGGGGTGGCTGAGCCGCTGGAACCACTGGAGTCGGCCAGCCAGCTGCACCAACAATTGGCGCAATGGAAGCCCGGCCAGCAGATCGCCCTGGCAGTGCAGCGTGGCGATCAGCCTCCGCAAACGCTTTCCGCCACGCTCACCCGTCGTCCCCTGGAGATCCTCAGGCCGGAGTCTGAAAATGTGCGGCTGCGGACCGGAACCGTGCCGGCGGATTATCCCAACCCCCCGTCGTTCCTCTACACGCTGCAACAAGTGGGAAATCGCAAGATCGCCGCGGAGGCCAGCGAACTTGCCGGCGTTGCCCTCAGGGATGCGCGGTGGAGGATCACCAGTCATGATGCCACCTCGGTTACATTTCGCCGCACGATTCCTCAATACAACCTGGAGGCCGTCAAACGCTATTCACTGCGGCCTGTGCCCCCCAGCGACCAGGCCAATCCGAACTATCCTGGCTATGGCCTGCAGTTGGACCTGGAGCTGAAAAACTTAGCCGCCTCGGACCAGCAAGTGGTCTATCGGCTGGATGGCCCCAATGGCTTGCCCCTGGAAGGTTGGTGGTATGCCAATAAGATCAGTCGCGGTTGGGGAGCCGCCGGTATTCGCGATATCGTGGCCCAGTACCTGGGACAGAAAACGGTCCAATTTGGCCCGAGCGAAATCGTCGAGGGTGATTTGGAGCCGCTGCAAGGCAAACCACTCGTGTACACCGGTGTGGATGCCCAGTATTTTTCCGCTGTTTTGTTGCCGCTGAAAAACAGCCTGGAAGACCATTGGATCGACGAGACCCGCCGCGTCTTGCTGAGTCCCCCGCCCCCACCGAGTTCCGCCGAGGTTCGCTATGCCAACGTGACTTGCCGTCTCATTAGCCAGCCGCAAACCATCCCGGCAGGCCAGGCCCTGCGGCATAGCTACGAGATCTTTGCGGGACCAAAACGACCTGAGCTGTTGGCCCAGTATCAGGCCAGCGGCAGCCCGCAGCATACGCTCAGCGAGCTGATGTATTATGGTTGGTTTGGCGCTGTGGCCCAGGCCATGCTGGGAATCCTGCATTTCTTTTATGGCTTGGTCGGAAATTACGGCATGGCGATTTTCTTGCTGACGGTGTTGGTCCGCAGCTGCATGTTCCCCATTAGCCGGAAACAGGCTCAAAGTATGGCGAGGATGCAAGCGCTCCGTCCAGAGATGGATAAACTGAAAGAAAAATACAAATCCGACATGCAGAAGCAGTCGCAGGCCATGCAAGAGCTGTATCGCAAACATGGCATCAACCCGCTCGCCGGTTGTCTGCCGATGTTTCTCCAGCTGCCCATCTTTCTGGGGCTGTACCGCGCGCTGATGGTCGATGTCGAGCTGCGCCAAGCCCCGCTCTTGGGAGATTCGATTCGCTGGTGCTCCAATTTGGCGGCTCCCGATATGTTTCTCAATTGGTCCTCTTGGGTGCCCGACGTCATTAGCCGCGGTGAAGGCATCCTGGGGCTGGGGCCCTATTTGAATATCTTGCCTTTGGCCACGGTGGGACTGTTTTTGGTGCAGCAAAACATGTTTATGCCGCCAGCGGCCGACGAGCAGGCGGCGATGCAGCAAAAAATCATGAAGTTCATGATGCTGTTCATGGGCCTGCTATTTTTCAAGGTTGCCAGCGGCCTGTGCCTGTATTTTATCGCTTCCAGCCTGTGGGGGATCGCCGAGCGGAAAATGCTTCCGAAACCCGCACCAGTGCCCGGAGTGGTCGTCGCCAAAGCAAACCCACAGGCCGCACGCGGCAACCAGCAGGGCCAAACCAAGCAGAAAGGCGGCAAGCGCGGTAAAAAGAAAAAACGATAGCCGGGGCGGCAGTGCCTGCCCCCGGCTTGAACGGGAGGCCGCC
>CAMYJY010000200.1 GCA_947258835.1 uncultured Pirellulales bacterium | reverse complement strand
ACTACTCGCTCAGTCGTTTGCCTGCGTCTGCCTATCGACCACGTCGTGCGGATGATCGCATTGGTTATTTTGTGACCGTCTCCAAAGACTACACCCGCACCGGCGACCAAGACCGATTTGCTCGGTTGATCAACCGCTGGCACCTCACCCCACAGCACCCCAGCCAAGCTCTCTCGCGTCCGACCGAACCGATTGTTTTCTGGCTCGAAAATACCATTCCCCATGCGTACCGTGACACCATTCGTGAGGGCATTTTGGAATGGAACAAGGTGTTCGAAAGAATCGGTTTCCAGGATGCCATTGAGGTGCGTCAGCAACCGGAGGATGCCACCTGGCAGCCTGGCGACGTACGCTACAACACGTTTCGCTGGATCACCTCGGGCATTGGCGTGGCTGCGGGTCCCTCCCGCGTGAATCCCATCACCGGGCAAATCCTCGATGCCGACATTACGTTTGACGCCGATTTTCTGCAGTTGTGGAAGCGCAGGTACGAAACCTTTTCGCGAGAAACGATTGCTCGGCTTACGGGAGGTCCCCTCGACCTGGAAGCTTATCGCCGCCAACAATCCAAGCGGAGCCACCAGGGGCGGGCTGGGCAGCACGCCGGTTGTGATTTTGCCCACGGCTTTGCCCATCAGTTTGCCCTCAGCGCGACCGTGATGGCCTGTCGGCGCTATACGGCGGATGCGTTGCATAAGCTGACCCATCAGGCACTCAAAAAGGTCGCGCTGCACGAGGTGGGGCATACGTTGGGGCTGCGGCATAATTTTAAGGGAAGCACCCTCTACACGATGGCTGAAATCCAGCAACTCTCGTTGTTGGGGGGGGACGTGGCTTTGAGCGCTTCGGTGATGGATTATTTGCCGGCCAACCTGGCTGCTCTCGATCAACCGCAGGGGTGCTACTACAGTTCGAGTCTGGGGCCGTACGATTACTGGGCCATCGAGTATGGCTATCGCCCGCTGCCCGAGGGCCTGCCAGAGCGGGAGGAGCAGCGCTGGCTGGACCAGATCGCCGCCGCCAGTGGGGCGCCCGGACATGCCTACGCTACGGACGAAGAGACACGTGGCGTCGATGCCGACCCTCAGAGTGGGCGGTTTGATTATGGCCGTGACATCCTGGAGTTTGCCGAGACACAAGCCAATCTGGTGGCCCAAAGTTGGCCGGATTTGGTCGACCGGGTCACCCGCGCGGGAGCCGGGTACGAGCAGGTGCGGCAAGCCCTGGGCGTGTTGATGATTACCCATGGCCGCGCCATGTTTGCCGTCGCACGGCACGTCGGAGGCATCTACATCAGTCGCAGTCATCGGGGCGACTCGGGGGCCCCGGCTCCCCAGGAGGTCGTTTGTGCCGCGGAGCAGCGCCGCGCGCTCGATTTGTTATCACGTCATCTGTTTAGCGACCAGAGCTTTTCATTTGCGGCAGATTTTTATGGTCAGTTGGGGGTCTCACGGTGGAATCACTGGGGCAGTGAAATGCCCGCGCGGGCCGATTTTCCGGTCCACGAAGCGATCTTGCTGTGGCAAGATCGCATCCTGGAAAAACTCCTCTCGCCCCTCACGTTGGCCCGTCTCTACGATAGCGAAAGGCAAATTCCTGCTGAGCAGGACGCCTTCACCGTGGCGGAGCTCCTCCAGCGTCTCACGGCGAGTATGTTTGCCGACCTGCCATCTCCCTCGGCCGAGAGACGTGCTTACACCAACCGGCAACCGGCCCTCAGCAGTCACCGGCGGAGTTTGCAGTCGGTCTACTTGGACTACCTGTTGCAAATGGCCAGCGGTCTGCCCCAGGCCCCGAGCGATTGCCAGGCCTTGGCCCTGCTCGAGCTCACCCGCTTGCAGCGCCGGATTGAGAAGCTGCTGCAGTCCGATTTCCAACTGGATCGCTACACGCTGGCCCATCTGACCGCGGTCACCCACCGCATTCGCGCGGCGCATGCAGGCCTGCACGCCGCCGGCCATCGCTAGTGGACACAATTGGCTGTGCCCAAGCTCGTCCTGGTGGGTCAGGCGAGGGCCCTGCCTCGCCTGCCGTGGATCGTGTAAAATGAGCGGAGCGTGCCTTGTGAGCGGTCACATTTGGCCGCGAGGGTAGCTCCCAGGTGTCAAACCATGAAATTAATCTTGGCTGTGATTCAGCCCACCAAGTTGGATGGGGTTTTGCAAGCGCTGCAGCGGATCGGCGTGACGCGTTGCAGTGTGGCGGATGCCATGGGGTTTGCCCGTCAGCGCGGGCAGGCGGAAACTTATCGTGGAGCGGAGTATCAGACCAACCTGCTCCGCAAGGTGGAGGTCGAAATTGCCGTGAACGACGACTATCTTGAGCAGACCATCGAGTGCCTGGAGCAGGCGGCCCGCACCGCACCGCAGGGCAATATTGGGGATGGGAAAATCTTCGTGCTGCCGATCGAGGAAACGATCCAAATTAGTGATGACACCCGCGGAACCAGTGCGATTTAGAGCCATGCATTACTGAACCCCACAGGGGCGAACCCCACAGGGGCGGGCTAGGACTCCTGCTGCACCTCAGGCAAACCCTCCTGGTTTGTGACCAGCGTGGGCAAGCCTTGTTGGGATTCGGCAGTAGCCAAGCGAATCTCTTCCATCTCGGTGGCGTCGACATCTCTCCGCAGCAAAAGGTAGATACCCACCGCCGCCGACCACAGATAACCGATGGGGTAGGCCGCCACCAAAGTCAGCCAGATGTGCTGCCACAGCAGGATCACTTGGGTCCTCAGCAACAGCGCCGGATTTTCAGCCATGCTTGCCGGCTGGAGCGCAATAGCCTGGTCGCCACCAGCCGCCCAGCCGACGATCCCTGCCGTCAGTTGCTGAGCGCTGACGACAAACCACGTTACGACGGTGAGGCCCACCGCGCCTAAAATCGAGGCGACCACGAGATAGAACAGCAGGTGCAGGGGACGCTGGTAGACGTAGGCGTAGGTTCGCGAAACGGCATCAAAGGCATCGGATCGTTCCACGGCTAAGGTGGACCACATCAGGGGCCAGCCGATCAGCAGTCCGGTGAGCACAATCGTTAGCACGAGTCCCCACAGCAGCACCACGACCCAGGCCAGGCTGGGGAGCCAGGCCAACACGCCCGCTCGCAACAGGGCTCCGGCCAGCAGGAGGGGCAGACAGAGCACGGCAGCACCGGCCACGACGATGAGGGGGGCTGTCGCGGTTGCGGGCCAAACGTCTGTGGCAGTTTGCAGGGCAGAGCGGAGACTGATCGTTTCATGACGGGTGAGTTGCATGGCACAAATACGTGCCATGACACTACCAAAGTAGGCCCAGACCACCAGCGCCCAGGCGGCACAAGCCACCAGCGCTGCCGCAGAGCGGCCTGAACACGCCCTCCGAGCGGCCAGCAGCACCGGCTGCTGCAGCCAGGTCCAGGGCAGCAGACGGCTAGGCTGGTCCCTTCCGTCTGGAACCTCGGCTGGGGTTGGTTGGCTCTCCGCGATATCCAACATGGCTGGAGGTGCGAGGAGTCTGTCACAGAAGCTCCAGCCTAGCTGCGTGAGCAGAAGTCCCACACCGGCCAGGCAGAGCACGCGGAGCGATAGCGACACGCGGAGGCTGCGCAAGAGAATCAGCCAGGGACAAATCTCACTCCAGCGAATTTGATGCAGCACCCCCACGGGGTGCGAGGTGGGTGGCGACTGGGACATAAACGACCTGAAGTAAGGAGCGGGAAAGGCGCAGGGCAGCCGCATTATATCGCATACTGGCGGTTGGTGTAGCCGGTTTTGGGCCGCAGGGGCGCGGCGAGCCTGGACCTGCGGTTTGCGGTGAACGTGGCATTTTTGGGTGGGGCCCTGATTGCAGGGATGGTCATCTAATCTTGAAGTGGCCCACGCTGCGTGTCGTCCCCGCACACCCCATGCTGCGACCAGCTTCCATCCTTGTTCTGGGGGGTGGTTATTCTAACACGAAGAGCGCAAAGGAGAACACGAAGGACCCAGCGCGGCGTAGCCGCAACCAACCCCCGCTTGGACTCGACAGGGGGAACGCTCCAATCCTGTCCAGCACGAGACTTGCGACGGGTGGCACCCAACGCTGGTAACGATTTTTCTCCCAGAATGAAGAAAAGGAGCAAGTTTGCACCAGGCTCTCCGCTGGATTCTAGCCGCACTCCTGCGTCATTCCCGCGCAAGCGGGAATCTAGACCACTGGCTCTGCTACTGGATTCCCGCCTGCGCGGGAATGACTGGAACCTCCCCAATACT
>CAMYJY010000199.1 GCA_947258835.1 uncultured Pirellulales bacterium | reverse complement strand
TATGGATTCCCGCCTGCGCGGGAATGACGGTAAGTGGCACTGGGAATGACGGTAAGTGGCACCGGGAATGACGGTAAGTGGCACTGGGAATGACGGTAAGTGGCACTGGGAATGACGGTAAGTGGCACCGGGACTGACGCAGGAAATCCTTTTCCGCTGGGAAAAATCGTTACCAGCGTTGGGTGCCACCCTCCGCCTCTACGCCGCCTAGGGGGCGGGGGCAGGGGCGGGTTTTTTGTCATTCAAATCGACCACCGGTGGCAAGCCGGGATTGAAAAATCTACGGTCCGGCGTGCGGGGACGCTGGTCGCGGTAGCCGTCGGCGGCGTCGGGATCCAGTCGGCCCGCATCCGGGCGGCCGTGGCCCGGACCGTAACCGTAGCCCGGTGGTACCCAGCGGCCGCGGCGGCCGTCAGGAAACCCTGGGTGGCCGAAACCTGGTTGGCCATTGCCGGGATGCCCCCAACCATATCCTGGGAAACCAAAACCACCACCAGCGTAAAAGTTGCCTCCCCCCACCGTAGAGCCCCGCCAGGCGTCATGAAAACGCTCCCATTGGGCATCCATTCCGCCCCGGCCATTGCCGTAGCTCTGCACTTGGTAGGTGGTATCGGTCGCACCGTCGGCACCTCGCAGCACCGAGCGCGTGCGGCGATAACCACTGCTGACCAGCCGCTGATCGGGCAGCGGTTCCACAGGCAGCCTCTGCTGGTACTGAGCTACCCGTATGCCCGTGGCCGGATCGTGCGTATAACGGCTGCGAGCAAAAAGCCAGCTCTCTTGTGCCCCGCAGTTCGCGGCGTGCGAGACGGCAACCTGCGCCGGACCGCAGCCGCAATCACTGGCTTGAGCCTCTGTCCAGCTAAAGACTGCGATCAAAGAGGCCGCCAGCAAGAGTCGCCAAACCCAAGTCGGATGGATGTTTTTCATGGTAGGTAGCATGGGAGGTTCGAGAAGAGTTGTAAAAGTCCATGGAAAAGCTGCAGACTGGTCGATTGTACTAACTGCACGTCACAAAACCGTTTCACGTTGCCATCTTTCCCGCCGCTGGATACCTCCAGCTTGGTTCCGGGAGAGGCACTTACTTCTGTCTAAGTGGCCATTGCTAAGGAAAAAGTCAATTTGCGGCGCGGTGTATCTTGAGGGTGTGGTCTGTCGGGTCGTACAAGTACTCGTCCCCCTCCTCTAGCTCAGGTAGGCGAATGTTGTTGGATCGAATCACCTGCTGCATGAATTCTTCGTGGGATTGGGGGTACTCTCCGTAGAGTCCGTAGTGATGATTGATCGTCTGCTTAACCTGCAAAAAAACCGCCTGGTGCCGGGCGTACATCCCGGCACCCAACGCTGTGCCCAAGTAACCGCCTGCCTCACGGGATAGCCGGCCTTGCTGGGGATCGCGACCAGTAACCTCGCGCGGCGCCGGAGCTTCTGGTGCGGCTTGCGGTACCTCTGCTGGAACCGCGGCATCATCAGCAGCCGTATCCCCCGTGGCACCATCCGACGGTGTTTCCAGGTCGGGAACTTCACAACCGCCCGTGAACACAAGGACGCTGAGCACGGGCCAGGCGAGAAGCATACTGGGAATACGGATGTTCATGGTTCGGTACCGGTGGGTGACGCTATGTGCCAGGTTTGCATCTGCTCCAGGTAGTCGTGACGTGTCATGTCGAATTGTAAAGGCGTCAAGGCAATATGCCCCGCACGGAGGGCCGACAGGTCCGTCTCTCTACCAGACGGTGGGTCCGGGGCCATGCCGGTGGCCCAAAAATATCGCCGCCCGCGGGGGTCTTGGCGTTTTTCAAAATCCTCCCCCCACGGCGTGGTCGCCATGGGGACAATGTGTGTCTCCGCCGGAAAATCCAAGGCCTGGCTGGGAATGTTCAGGTTAAATAGCTGGCCCGCCGACTCCGGGTGTTGCAGCAGCTGGTCAATGATTCTGGCGGCTTGGGGAGCCGCCACGTCGTAACGCGCCGCTTCATCGTATTGCAAGGAAACGGCGATACTGGTAATGCCAAAAAAGGCCCCTTCAATGGCCGCGGCCACCGTGCCCGAGTACAGTACGTTGATGCCGGCGTTGAGTCCGCTGTTAATGCCACTCACGACCAAGTCGGGCCGCTGGGGGCACAGTTCGCTCACCGCCAGTTTCACCGAGTCGGCCGGGCTGCCTTCGACCGCCCAACCACGCCGCCTACCGCCCTGTTCAAAAACCTCGCGGGCCATCAGCGGGGTGAGATAGGTAATCGAGTGACCGACGCCACTTTGCTCGGTAAGTGGAGCGGCGACCGTCACGTCACCTAACCTCCGCAACTCGTGTTCCAAGGCCGCCAGACCAGGTGCATAGATGCCATCGTCGTTGGTCAGCAAGATGTGCACGTCGTAAATGTCCTTCAAATAGGGGGTTCCGTCGATAATGCCCAATCACCATCATAATCCCACCTGTTGCCAATAGGCAACTCGCCGTTGCCTATTGGCAACAGGTGGAGGGGCTAGCCCCTAGCCCCTAGCCCCTCTTATAATCCACGATTTTCCCCGTACTCCGAAAGAACCTCCATGATGGCCTCCCCGCCAATCCCGGCACGCATTTCGCAAGAGCGGGTGTTGGTGCTCGACTTTGGCTCGCAATATGCCCAATTGATCGCCCGCCGCGTTCGCGAACAAAATGTGTACTGCGAGATCGTCCGCCACGATATTACGGCCGCACGAGTCCGCGAGCTGGCACCGCTGGGATTGATTCTCTCGGGCGGCCCCGCCAGCGTCTACGAGCCGGCAGCCCCCCAGTGCGATCCAGAATTGTTTGACTTGGGATTGCCGATCCTGGGTATTTGCTACGGCATGCAGTTGGCCTGCCAGGCCCTGGGCGGCCAGGTCGACCATGCCCCGTCACGTGAATACGGCCGGGCGATGTGCCAAATCCAAGCGGCTGACCCACTCTTTGAGGGGGTAAGTCCTCACACCCAAGTCTGGATGAGCCACGGGGATCAAGTGGCCCACATCGCCGATAGCTTTCTGCCGCTGGCCAGCACGGAAACGTGTCCCTATGCCGCCATCAAACATCGACAACTGCCCGTCTACGGCTTGCAGTTTCATCCCGAGGTCACGCACACCCCGGAAGGAGGGAAGGTGCTGGCCAATTTTCTGCACCGGATTTGTGGCACCACGGGAACCTGGAAACTAGGCGACTTTGCCGCCGAGTCGATTGCCCGGATTCGCAAGCAAGTGGGCAATAATCGTGTCATTTGCGGCCTCTCGGGTGGCGTTGATTCTTCCGTGGTGGCCGCCCTGCTAGCCGAGGCCATCGGCCCGCAGCTGTCGTGCATCTTGGTGGACAATGGTCTGCTGAGGCAGGACGAAGAAGCAGCGGTGATCCGAGAATTCAGCGATCACTTTCAAACCGATCTCCACGTCGTAAAAGCTGAAGAGCGTTTTTTGGCCGAGCTGGCCGGTATCACCGACCCCCAAGAAAAACGTCGCCGGATCGGCCATGCGTTTATCACGTGCTTTGCCCAAGAGGCCGCTCAGATTGAGGGAGCTAAATACCTGGCCCAGGGTACGCTGTATCCCGACGTCATCGAAAGCGGGGCCGCCGTGGATGGCCCGGCCGATACGATCAAATTGCATCACAATGTGGGGGGGCTACCCGACGAATTGGGATTTGAGCTGATCGAACCGCTCCGCGATCTGTTCAAGGACGAAGTGCGAAAATTAGGCCTGCAGCTGGGTTTGCCAGAGGACATCGTTTGGCGGCATCCCTTCCCCGGACCCGGACTGGCCGTCCGCTGCTTGGGCGAGGTCACCCAATCACGCCTGGAAACACTCCGCGCCGCCGATGCGATCGTGGTGGGCGAGATTCTATCGGCTGGCCTGTACCGCGAAACCTCACAGGCCTTTGCCGTCCTGCTCCCCGTGCAAAGCGTGGGCGTGATGGGCGACAGCCGTACCTACGACGATGCCCTGGCCGTCCGCTGCGTCAACACCGACGACTTCATGACTGCCGACTGGAGTCACCTGCCCTACGAACTGCTGGCCAAAATCTCCACCCGCATCATCAATGAAGTCCCCGGCGTCAACCGCGTTGTCTACGACATCAGCTCCAAACCACCGGCTACGATCGAATGGGAATGAAATGAGTCAAAAATACATTTACCAAGTCGGTGGTCTTACCAAAAAAATTGGCCAGCGCGAGGTCTTGAAGGATATTTGGTTGGCCTTTTATCCGGGGGCCAAAATCGGCGTGCTGGG
>CAMYJY010000198.1 GCA_947258835.1 uncultured Pirellulales bacterium | reverse complement strand
ATTCCCGCGCAGGCGGGAATCAAGACCACTGGCACGGCTACTGGATTCCCGCCTGCGCGGGAATGACGGAGCGGTAGCAGGCACGGCAAACCACACTAGGAGCCGCCGCGGGTGAGGGCGTGGAAACGTTGTTGCAGGTCCAGCGTTAACGGACCTGGCTTGCCCGTGCCGATGGTGCGGCCGTCTAGCTTCACCAGCGGGATGACCTCGGCCGCCGTACCCGTCAAAAATCCCTCGTCAGCAACGTAGATATCGTGTTTGGTGAGCGCAACCTCCCGCACCTCGATGCCCGCGGCCTGAGCAATTTCGATCACCGCGTCCCGGGTAATACCTCCCAAGATGCCGGCGTCCAGCGGCGGGGTCAGCAGCACGCCATCTCGGATGACAAAAATATTATCCCCCGTGCACTCGGCCACCTCGCCCTTGTGATTCAGCATCAAGGCCTCCACACAACCGGCCTGCAAACCCTCGATCTTGGCCAGGATATTGTTGAGATAGTTCAGCGACTTGATCCGCGGGCTGAGTGCCGCCGGATGATTGCGGATCACGCTGGAGGTGATGATCTCAAGGCCCTGTTCGTAGAGTTCGGCCGGATAGAGGGTGATGGCATCGGCAATGATAATCACCTGGGGACTGGCGCAATGGTTGGGGTCCAGTCCCAAGGTGCCGACCCCGCGGGTGACGATGGAGCGGATGTAACCGTCCTGGATTTTATTGGCCGCCACGGCCTGCTGCGTGGCCGCACACATCTCGGCCTGCGTCAGAGGAATCGTCAGGCAAATTGCGCGGGCCGATTCGTAGAGACGGCGCACATGCTCTTCCAAGCGGAAAATTTTCCCGCCATAGCTCCGCAATCCCTCAAACACCCCGTCGCCATACAGCAAACCGTGATCAAACACACTGACAGTCGCCTGCTCGGCAGGAACTAGGGCACCATTAATATATACTAGTCGCGACATCTATTTTGCACTTTCTGAGATAGCAGCCGGAGGCCGCTATCTCAGGAAGGAGGGATGGACCGTGTGGACAGTTCCATTCGTAAGCTTGTGGGTCCGCTTGATTGTTTTCTGGGAGAATGACCACGCAGGGGGAAAGGTCGATAACTCATTTCTTGCTCCAATCAATTTACTTTTAATAGAACGGCCTCCGGCCGTTCTATTAAAAACTGCAAATCGATTATCTACTCGGCCGATTGGATGCGGCCTTCGACGAGTCGGACGACTCGATCCGCCTGCTCCGCAATCCAGGAATCATGGGTCACCATGACTATAGTCAGCTTTTGCTCGCGATTCAACTCACGCAGCAGGTGCATGATCTGTTCGCCGGTGGAGCGATCCAAATTGCCCGTCGGCTCGTCCGCCAGCAACACCTGAGGTTCAAGCATCAGCGCGCGGGCAATCGCTGCCCGCTGCATTTCCCCGCCCGAAAGCTCGCTGGGTTTGTGTTTCAGACGATGCGAGAGATGGGTCATCTCCAACAACTGCCGGGCTCGCTGTCGGTAATGTCGGCGGCGACGCCAGTAGCCCAGAGTGCTCTCGGCGATCCAAGCCGGCAGCAGCACGTTTTCCAGGGTGCTGAGCTCCGGGAGCAGGTGATAGAACTGAAAGATCATGCCAAAATGGCGGTTGCGGAGCAGGTCGCGACTGGCCGCGGGGAGGTTATCAATCCGATGGCCTTCGAACTGCACCTCGCCCGCATCGGGCTTGTCGAGCGTGCCCAGCAAGTGCAACAAGGTGCTCTTGCCACAGCCGCTTTGGCCGACAATGGAGAGAAACTCCCCCTGATAGACCTGCATGTCGATGCCTTGCAGTACGGGGATACCCAAATCCCCCTTCTGGTAACTTTTGAACAGACCACGCGTGGCCATGTACACCGTCCGCGGTGTCGCTGCGGACAGCCGGTGCGGAGCGGCTGAGGTCGATTGGAGCAGTTCACTCATAACGCAGGGCCCTTACCGGATGAAGTCGCGCGGCGCGGCGCGCTGGCATGACACTGGCCAACACGGCGATGGAAATAGCGCCCACACAAATCCAGCTGACCGTGAACGGCGAGACGATGGTGGGAATTTTATAAAAATAGTAGACCGAGGGGTCAAACACCGGCTGGCCCGTCACACGCCCCAAGAGATCCGCAATTTGATTGATCTGCGACTCAAAGGCCAAGCCCAGTGCCAGCCCCGCCCCCGCGCCTACGATTCCCAGGCTGAGACCGTACACCAAGAAAATTCCCATCACGCCGTAGCCCGAGGCACCCAGGGATTTTAGGATACCGATATCACGAGTCTTTTCCACGACAATCATGTAAAAGATGGCCAAAATGCCAAAACCGGCCACGGCGATGATCATGAACAGCAGCACGTTCAGCACCGCAGTTTCCATTTGCACCGCGGCCAACAGGGGGCCTTGCTTATCCCGCCAAGTACTAATCTGGTAGTACTGTGCAGGAAAGGCATTCCGCAGCCGGTCACGGACCTGAGCAGCGTCGGCACCCGGCTGCAGTTTGATCTGAATGGACGTGAATTTGCCGATGCCCGTCTCCGGATCGATCATCCCCCGACTGGCCTGCAGGTTGGCCAGTGGCAGAAACACAAAATTGGAGTCGTACTCGCTCATTTTACTTTCGTAGAGATCAACGATCGTGTAGTGCTCGCTAATGGCTTCTGGAGGCAAGGAAGCCTTCGGAAAACTAATCCGCACATCGTCGCCTGGCAGAGCCACAAAGCGATCGCTGCCATCCGCCGCCCGATAGCCGCAGGTACCAATCCCCAAGACTACCCCCACGTGGGTTTCGGTAGCCGGGTCAAAATCCGTCCCGGACGGTTGATCCGTGGCAAACGGATTGCTGGCACCGGCCTGCGCGCTGGGGTCCAGAGCCAGACGTTGCTGCAGTTGTCTCCGCTCTTGTTTTTGCCGGGCCATTTCGCGGCGGCGGGGCCAGCCGGCCGTTTTCATCTGCGTGCGTTCGATCAGCTGACCGGTGTCGACGGCCTGCCGATCGAAGGTGTCATAACCTCCCGCCCGCAGCTGAAAGTTGAGCTGCTGGCGATTGGCCGGATGCTGCAAGTACTGGCCAAATTGGCTCACGCTGGCATAGGTGGCCGGGTCGATACCCACCAGCGTGACCTGCTTGGTCAGCAGCTGGCCATTGACATCGATATACATGAGTGACGGAACATGCACCGTGGGCGAAATACCGACAATCGAGTCGCCCGCGATCTCACGAATTTTGGCCATGTGCGCCGCGGCGTCCGGCGCGCCATCCATGGAACGGCTCTCAAACACCAGATCGCCCAAGATGCCATTCAGGCGGGCCTGCATCTCATGGGTAAAACCGGCCATCACGCTGTTGACCACGATCATCGTAGCCACCCCCAGCGTGACACTAACGATCGAAATCAGAGCAATATAACGGGTCCGCAGATACCGCAGGCACAACAGCAGCTTATACATGTGAGATGTGAGATGTGAGATATTTGATGTGAAATATTTGATGCAGCATTTTGTGTGAGACGAAAGGGATGTTTGATGTCCGATGTGAAATATTTGATGTGGGAGATGTTTGATGTGAGCTGAACTGGCTAATTTCTCAACAATCGCCTCTGCCGCCAATTACATCATAAATCTCACATCTCACATCTCACATTCCTGGTATTAGATGGGGTTGTAAAATTTACGGCAAGCTGTCTTTTAATCACATCATAAATCTCACATCTCACATCACTTCTGGTTTGAGGAGGGGGAACAAGATCACATCGCGGATGGACTGGGTGTTGGTGAGCAGCATTACCAGGCGGTCGATGCCGATGCCTAGGCCGCCGGCCGGGGGCATGCCATAGCGGAGGGCCCGGATGAAGTCCGTGTCCATTTTGGCCATGGAATCTTCGGCATCCAGGCCAGCCAGCTGCGTCTGAAAGAGTTGTTCCTGCAGGTCCGGATCGTTGAGCTCTGTGTAGGCGTTGGCTAGTTCCATACCGTGCACAAACAACTCAAAACGTTCCGCCACGGCCGGATTGTCGCGCTTCCGTTTGGTGAGCGGACAAATACTGCTGGGGTAATCGATCACGAAGATGGGCCCTACCAAAGCATCCTCGACGCGGGCCTCAAAGACTTCGTTCTTAATCACGTCCGGATGCCGACCCGTGGTCTCGATCTGCAGCGATTGGGCCAGTTTTTCACGTCATAGGTCCGCCGCTGGAAGGGCGGTGTGAAATCAATCGTGTGCTCTCCCCAGGTGCGCTGAAAAGACGGGGCATCCTGTACCTGGCTGTCCGTGGCGGTGCGAGGCCCTGCGGCAATGGCCTCGATCGCATTGCAAATGCATTTTTCGGTGAGATCCATCATCGACCGATAGTCCCCATAGGCCTGGTAGACTTCGAGCATGGTGAACTCGGGATTGTGCGTCTGATCGATCCCCTCGTTGCGGTACACCCGGCCCAACTCGTAGACCCGTTCAATACCGCCCACCAGCAGGCGTTTGAGATGCAGTTCCAGAGCAATGCGGAGGGTGAGGTCGATGTCCAAGGCATTGTGATGCGTGGAGAACGGCCGGGCCGCGGCACCACCGGCAACGCTGTGCAGCGTGGGGCCTTCGACCTCAATGAAGTTGTCGGCGGCCAGGGTCTCTCGAATCGAACGCACGATTTTGGTGCGGTCCAAAAATCGTGGTAGCATGCCCTCGGTATGAATCAGGTCCAGATAACGCTGACGCTGGCGTAACTCGGGATCTTGCAGACCCGCGTGCTTGTCCGGTGGCGTGGCGATGGACTTGGTCAAAAAATGGATCCGCTCGGCGAAGATCGAAAGCTCGCCCGTGTTGCTGCGGCCGAGCCGGCCATCCACACCAACGATGTCCCCCAGATCCAATTGCTCGACGACTTGCCAATCGTTACCCACCTGTTTTTTGCCAATCATCAATTGGATGTCACCCGTATAGTCCCGGATGTCGACAAAGTGCAGCTTGCCTTTGTCACGATGCAGGACGATCCGGCCGGCAGCCCGGACCTGAGGCCCCACCATTTCACCCGGGCCTTGGTCGGCTTTCCACTGGCGAAAATTAAAATCCTCCGGAACTTCCGCAAAGTTGGGGAGCTGGAGGTCTTCTCCGGCGGCCGTACGATAGCATACCTCACCCGCCCGCGCTCGAATCGTGCCAATCAGTTCGCGATCATCGAAGCGGCCGCCCCACGGATCGTGGCCCAGCTCGATCAGCCGCGCCATTTTTTCTCGTCGGGCAGCCTCCAGCGCGGAGGGTGAGTCAGGTTCGTTTTCAGGTTCGTTTGCGGCCGATTCATGCATCAAGATAGGTACTCTGCAGCAGATTGCCTGTTGGTCTCGCAGGTTGCAGCCCGTCCAGGCGTCGCCCGCAAACCGCGGGCAAGAGCCATCAACCGCAAAAAAAATGTCTTCGTGGGGGCAGCGCGGAGGGAAAGACAGTAGGAAGGTCAAGAGAGGTAAGATTTTAGTGGATAGGTAGTCTTGGTCAACTCCAGTGATCCGCCCAGGCCTGGGATGCCAGTAGGATCGGGAGGACTGCTAGCTGCAGAGGAAGATTTCGTTGCCCTGAGCCGATGGGCGATAGCCCCGGTTCCGTGAAACGCGTGAAAACCGGGACTATCGAGAGCGTCACTGGGACCGCTTCACGCTACTGGAGAGGTGGGATGTGCGGTAAGTTGCCAGTCGGAGTCGGTCCGTGCCCATTGGCAAAGTCCTTGCAGCGGCTGACCTTGTAAGCGAATTTGGCGCTGGTCGGCAGTCTGGCTCAGAAGTTGGTAGGTGCCCGCCACCAGACGGGTTACCGTTCCCCGGTCGCGAGACAGCGGACCCTCGTAGTGGAGGTAGTCGAGACGATGGTCCGCGAGACGACTGACCGGAACCGCCGCAGCCGGAACCGCCGCAGCCGGAACCGCCACAGCCGGAACCGCCGCAGCCGGAGCCGCCACAGCCAAACACTCCCCATCCGTCGAGATACCCAGCAGCTCGGGCCAGGGGGTGGGCAGGGCACGGAGCTCCCAGGTTTCCAGCACGCCAGCAACCTCAAACATCAGGTCCCAATGACTGGGCCGAGAAAAACCGACAGGGCAGTCGTGGTGCAGTAGCACAAATCGAGGCATGCTGGAGAACGAAAAGCGCTTTATCGTCCGCGGCGAAGCCGTGGTCGATAAAACGCAGTGGAACTGAGCCGCGGAGCGTCGCTTGACTCCGCCCTTGGCTATTGGGAATTGTAACAAGCCGAGAACTTTGAAGGCAAGTAGCTTTGTCGTGCTGTGCCGCGCACACCGACATCTTCTCTTTCCAAATATGCCTTGTGCTATTTAGAAAAATGGACAGATACGTGCTAAGGTGTCTGCCCGTTGTCGGTGCGTGCAAAAACGACCGCATGGTCATCGCGGTACAATGCTTGCCAACGAGGACGGCTCGCGAGTTGCCATGCGAGGGAACTCTCAGGTGGAATGCACACGACTTCGATGTTTTGTGCTGCCAGGATTTGTTCCCAAGCTCCGCGCGCTGCCATCAAATCAAAATATTGTTCCAAATGCTGCTGGCCCTGAACTTCTGCTCGGTCATCGAGCCAGTTCCGCACGTGAGGCCAACCGTGCCAGGTCAACCAACCTCCCCAGTCATGATGATGAAAAATACGTTGGTCACGATGTTCTTCCAAGACATACTGCAGTGCTTCTGTAGGAATATGTTCAGGAGCATGGTAAGCGTAGTCCTTGGTCCAGCGTGCCCACAGCAGGAGGGTGAGGCACGCGCAGATGGTAAAGAGGGGAGAAAATCGACTCGCCGGTTTACTTAAGGAAAGTCTTATATCAGGAGAAAGTTGCAGTCTTTGGCCCAGCTGCTGGAGCAAGGGGATTTCCGTGGAGAGGCGTGCCAAGAGGGGAATAGTAGAAACCACCCATAACACCATATAACGGTTGCTGGCTAGGCCAAAGTGCAACCAAATCAGCGAAAGTCCCAAGGCTATCAGGCTGGGACGGCGTTGGCTCAGAGCCAATAATAAGGGCAATGCGAGCAGTAGCATTTCGATCCGGAATGCGCCCGCTTCGTTAAAATCCGGTGAATGCCATTCCTGGTTGATCCGCATAAAGTAGGAAT
>CAMYJY010000197.1 GCA_947258835.1 uncultured Pirellulales bacterium | reverse complement strand
CTGGAGACGGGTCGCTTGCCGATGCTTGACGAACTGCAGGCTGCCGTGCCGGCGTCCGTGCTGGAGGTGCTGCGGGTGCCTGGCCTGGGGCCCAAGAAGGCGGCCCTGCTGTATCGGGAGCTGCAGATCGACTCGCTCGCTTCGCTACGCGCCGCTTGCGAGGCCCAGCAGGTACGGGCGCTCAAAGGGTTTGGTGCGAAGACCGAGGCCACGATCCTGCAAGGCCTGGCCATTGCCGCAGAGGCCGCCCAGCGACTCCGCTGGGCCGATGCCGATGTCGTCATTGCCGATTTGCGAGCGCATCTGGAATCCGTGGAGGGGATTTTGCAGTTGGAAATGGCCGGCAGCTACCGGCGGGGTCGAGAAACGGTGGGGGACTTGGATCTGCTGGTCGATGCCCAGCAGCCCGCAGCCGTGATGGATCGCCTGGGAGAATTTCCGCAGGTGGCCGAGGTGCTGCTCCGCGGGGAGACCAAGATGTCCGTACGCCTTGAAAGCGGCCTGCAGATTGACTTGCGGGTAGTTCCGGCCGAGTCTTTTGGTGCCGCCTGGCAGTATTTTACCGGCTCGCAAGAGCACAACGTCGTGGTCCGCGGCCAAGCCAAACAGCAGGGGCTGAAGGTGAATGAGTGGGGTGTGTTTCAGCTAGATGACCAAGGGGAGGAAACGTATCTGGCAGGCCGCACCGAGCAAGAGGTCTACGCCGCCTTAGGGCTACCCTGGTTTCCCCCGCCGCTCCGCGAAGCCCGCCAAGAATTTACGTGGGCCGAGCAAGGCGAGCTGCCGCGGCTGGTGGAGCTGGCGGATATTCGCGGCGATCTGCACATGCATACCACGGCCACCGATGGGAAGGCCTCCCTACGGGAGATGGTGGAGGCGGCACGCGCGCGGGGGCTGGAGTACATTGCCATCACCGACCATTCCCAGCGGGTCTCCATGGCCCACGGCCTGGATCCCGTGCGTTTGCGTCGGCAGTGGGAAGAGATCGATCGCCTTCGGGAGGAGCTCACGGATATCGTGGTGCTCAAAGGGATCGAGTGCGATATCTTGGAGCAGGGAGGCCTGGACTTACCGGACGACGTCCTGGCCGAAGCCGACTGGGTGATTGCCAGTGTGCATTACGGCCAAAAACAACCGCAGGCACAAATCACGGAGCGGATTGTGGAGGCCATTAAGAATCCGCACGTGGATATTCTGGCCCATCCCACCGGACGGCTGATTGGTCGTCGGGAACCGTATGCGGTGGACATGGACCAAGTTTTTGCGGTCGCGGCCGAGCAGGGCACATGCTTGGAACTGAATGCCAATCCGGCGCGTTTGGACTTGCACGATATCCACTGTGCGGCCGCCCAGCGGCACGGCATACCGATCGTGATCAGCAGCGACGCGCACAGCACGAGCGGCTTGGAAGTGCTGCGATACGGTGTGCTGCAGGCCCAGCGGGGGGGACTGACCGCGAGGGATGTGGCCAATACCTGGCCCTGGGAAGAATTCGCCGCGCGGACGGGCGTGCCACGAAATTCTTCATGAATATCCACCGGCTGGAGCGAGGAACCAACCACCAAGCCCCAACGGGGCGGCCCTAAACGGCTTACCCAAATAAAAAACAGTACGCCTGCGCAAATCTCCTACTACAGCAATCCACTCTCTTCTCAGCCATTCCTGCGGCAGTAAATGAACCACAACGAAACAACGCGACGACGAGCAGGGACTTATTTTTCGTTTGTTGATTTCGTCGTAGACGTTGTTTCCGTTGTTTCGTCGTGGTTCAAAATTCTCAGCAAACAAGCTCCGGGGCTACGTATTTTGAGGAAATGTTCTCCACGACTGTGCAAAAATCACTGCCGCTACATGGTGGCAACTTTCGTGCCGAACAGGATTGGGGCAAGCCAGCAGTGGCACCCAACCAGCACACCCCCAAAAAACACTGCCGGGTTGGCAAGCATTTTGACGGCCAACAAGCCCAAAAAAATGCAGCTATGGGCCACCCCCTCTGTCCGAGGCCTGGCCTAAGCGGATCCGCCGAGGGCCGCCAGGCCCTCCCGCGCCTGGGCCGAAAGACTGTAGGCCACGCTGTACAAGACGGGGATCACCAGCAGGGTCAGCACCGAGGCAAAAGCCAAGCCAAACACCACCGCCGCCGTGAGCGGCTGCCAAAACTCCGCGCCGCCCGAGATATTCAGCAGCAGCGGCAATAGCCCACCGATCGTCGTCACCGTCGTCAGCAGCACCGGCCGCAGCCGATTGACGCCCGCTTCCATAATCGCTTCCCGCAAGGGCAAACCGCGGTTGCGGGCACTGTTCATGAAGTCGACCATCACGATCGCATCATTCACCACAATGCCGGTCAAACTCACCAGCCCAATAAAGGAAGCCAGGCTAAAGGGAAAGGAGCAGGCCCACATACCCAAGACCACGCCAATAAAACTCAGCGGGACGGTAAACATCACAATCATGCTCTGGCGGAAACTATTAAACTGCGTCACCAGAATGGCAAAAATTAACACCACCCCTAAAATCATACTGTAGAGCAGGTACCGAAAATTTTTGTCCCGCTCTTCGTTTTCTCCCGTGAACTCGGCCTTGATACCTTCCGACGGGGTGGTCGGTGTCCCCAAAAACACCATCGAGTTGCCGTCGGTCGGTCGAAAACCGAGCTCTGGCAAGACTTCATTTTCCAACACCCGAAACACATCATCCGGCAGGGTGGGTTTTTCCACGTCGCACTTGGCGATCACGGCCCGATCCCGATTGTAGCGATTGATGCTGTAGAGACTTAAATCTTTCCGCAGCTCCGCCAACTGGGAAATCGGCGCCTTGCGGCCATCCGGAGCGGTGATCATCAGCCGCTGCAGACTGCTGGGGTAGCGCTGGTATTCCGGGGCCAGTTGCAGGCGGAGGGTGATTTCTTCGTCGTCCATCGTGATGCGGATTTGGGAATCACCGGCAATGGCCAATTGCACGGCGCTGGCAATTTGAGCCTCGGTCAATCCATACAGGCCGACGACTTCGGGCTTGGGTTCGATCACCAACTCCGGATTGTCAGGCCGGTAGTCGGTGGTCGCATCCACCGTACCCCGCACCTGCTCCAGCCGCTCCACGAGGTGTTGGGCAATTTCTCCCAGTCGGTCCACATCATCGCCGGTCAAACGCACGGCCACATCGCTCCCCCCGGGTGGCCCATCTTCCACCTCTTTGATCGAAAACTTCATTCCCGGCAGCGGGACAATTTCTCGCCTCAGGCTGCTGATCACCTCTTGTTCGTGGATCACGCGGTCCAAGGGCGACAGCAGCTCGACCATGATTTCACCAAACTCAGGGCCGTTGGCGGGATCGTTCTCCAGGCGCGAGGCCAGGCCCCCGGAAGACCCCACGGCAGTCACGTAGTGCCGCAAAATCCCCCGCTGTTTCCACTTTTCCAAGGGATCGGTAAAAATCTGGGAAGCGGCGAGGGTCTCTTCAATGCTGTAGCCCAAAGGCAATTCGTATTTGATGCCAAATTGTCCCCGGTCACTGGTGGGGAAGAACTCGAAACCCAGGCTAAAAAAGAGCCTCATGGCACCAGACAGCGCCACCGTGCACAGCAGCAGCACGCAATAGCGATTGGCCAAGCCGAAACTTAAGACCCGCGCATACAGCCGCGTACCGGCTCCCAAGTTGGGACGGATTTGGCCATTGCCGGCGATCTGCTGATCCGTGCCAGGCGCTACCGCGGCAAACACGGCCGAGGCTTCTTGCTGGGGCTGGCGTTGACGGTACCAATAGGCCGCCAGGGTGGGGATTACAAAATGGTCCACCAGCACCGAACCCAACAGCGCCACGCTCACCACCCGCGGCATCACCCCCATAAAATCGCCCATGATGCCCGGCACCAACACCATCGGCAAAAAGGCGGCCACTGTGGTCAGGTCGGCAGCAATCACTGGCAGCCCCACTTCCTCAATGCCCGTCTTGGCCGCGCTCACCGGGTCTTCACCGCGTTCGATATGGCGATGGATATTTTCGGCCACGATGATGGCCCCGTCGACCACCATGCCCTCCATCGAAACGAGGCCAGTGGCGCCCAGGCGCCAGAAGCAGACCACGCCGGCGACGATCGAGTAGATAAGGATGGCGCCCGGCCAGCCACACCACCATGTTGGAGACGGGAATGCCGGCAAAATATAAAAACACCAGCCCCACCGCCGAGCTGATCGGGATGGCGATTAAGACCAAAATGGAGATCCGCAGCCCCATCGACCAGGCCAAGATCACTAGCACCAGCATCGCGCCAAACAGGGCGCTGGAACCCAAGACGCGAAACATCAGCCAAATCTCTTGCGACGTATCGCGGCTGGTAGAAAAAGTGATGTCCGGATACTGCTGCTCCAAATCACCGACCAGCGCGTTCACCGCCCGGGCGGCGCCCAAGGTGTTGATGTCGGCTTCTTTGTTCACCAAAATCGTAGCGCAATCCCGGCCGTCAAACTGCGCCACGTTGAGCATCCGCCGATGCGCATCGGTGACCTTGGCAATATCGCGGATAGACAGCACGCGGCCTTCCGCGCTACTGACGATTGCTTCACGAATATCGTCCAGATCTCGAAATTTGGATTCATTCCGCACCGTGCGATCGATTTCGGCCGTGTCGAAGGCACCGGCGGGAATCTTGGCATTAAAATCCGCCAGTGCTTGGCGGACTTGAAGCAAGCCAATGCCGTACTGGGACATCAGGTCGGGATTCACGTTGACGTGAATTTCTCGTTCTTTGCCACCAAACAATTGCGTATTGGCCACGCCCTCGACTTCGGCAATGGTCTCTTCGACCTCTTCGGCAATTTTTTTCAGGGCCCGTTCATCGAAGCCCGGCGGACCGGCCAACGTCACCAGCATCAGGGGCGCGCTGTCGAAATCGATATCGGTCACGCTGGGCTGGATCTCTCGCCCCAGCGGCAACTCGTTGCGAATGCGATCGATCAAGTCCTTGACTTCCCGGCGTGCTTCGTCCGGGTCGACGCCATCCAGAAAGATCACCTGCGTAATCGAAGCCCCCCGTAGGCTGGTGGAGGCAATAAAATCGACGCTCTGCAATTCGGTCAGCGCCTCTTCCACCTTCCGCGTGATGTCATTCTCGGACTCACTGGGCAGGGCATCCGGGTAGGGAATCGCGACCAGCACGACCGCCTTGGTGATCGCCGGCGTCCGCTGCACGGGAGTGAGCAAAGCGGCGTACAACGCCAAAAACAGCACCAACATCGTGGCCACGAAGACAAAACGTGGGTGATCGACGGCTTGGGAACTGAGGGACATCAGAGGTTCACTTGTCTGTGGGGGCCGCGGCGACGTTGACGTCCGTCGCAGTGCGGAACTGGATCTCACCGGGGGAGAACTTGTCGAGGTTCATCACGCGGACGAGCTGCCCATCCGCCAACCGAAATTGGCCGCGGACCACCACCGAAGTGAGGTCGGCTTGATCGGCCGGGACAAAGACCAGGGGGCCTTGTTCGATCCAGCGGGTGAGCGGGACCTGCAGCGCGCGGTAGATCTCCGCCGGGCCCACATCCCAGTACATCATTTCCATGCGGGTTTGCTGCCGTATGACGCTAAACAGATGGGCGCTCCGCTGGCGGAATAAGATCGCCGTCTCCGGTACGAGATAGCCGGGGAGGCAGGCGGTAACGACATCAGCCGTAGCAACCATGCCCGGTTTCAGCAGACGTTCTTGATTGGGAAGACGAATTTCAACGGGAAACAACCCGGTCCGTAGATCGGAAATTTCGGGGATGTGATGGATTTGTCCCGCCAGTGTGGGCCACGCCATGCCAAACCGATCGCGTCCCTCCAGGCGGACATAGGCGCGGAACACGGTGTCCACGCCGTACCCGGCGGATGCCTCCTGAGCGACCGCCGCTGTCGGTGGCCCGAGTTCCGGAAGCGGGCTCAAGGACGACCGCCGCGCGGCGCGGGCCGGCACCGGCGGCGCTGCATCTCGTGGGGCCTCCGCTTGGCGGCGGAGGTTTTCCTCAATGGTTCGCTGCCGCTGCTCCAGTTCGCGGATGTGCGATTCGGGCACATCGATCACCAGCAGTACGTCGGTATTCTCTACCAGCTCAAACACATTGACGTTGGCATTCACGGACTCGCCCGGTTTGATCATCCGTCGCGAAACGGTGGCGTTCACGGGGGCTTTGAGTGTCGCATCGTCTAAATTTTTCAGGGCCACTTCGTGCTGGGCCTCGGCCAAGGCCAAGTCCGTCGCCAGCAGTTGCAACTCCGCGTCCGAGAGTGCGTCGGGACGCGCCTGACGCACCTTTTCCGCCCGTCGGAGTTCGGAATAAGCCTGTTCCACACGGGCGGCGGCTTCATTTTTTTGGGCCCGGAACACGCGAGCATCCAGCTGGGCCAGGACCTGGCCGGCGACCACTTGGTCTCCCTCATCGAGTGGTTTACCCGCCGCATTTTCGCCGAGGGCAATCACCCGCCCCCCCACCGCGAAGCCGACCTGGTAGGTTTCCCAGGGCTGAATTTTGCCGGCGTAGGTCTTGGTAATCTCGTGCAACCCCACCTGCAGGGGCTGGATTGCTACAGGGG
>CAMYJY010000196.1:3205-7529 GCA_947258835.1 uncultured Pirellulales bacterium | reverse complement strand
CGATGACGACAACGATGGCGCAGACAAACTGGATTCCCGCGGAAATAACCATGGGTTCACTCTCGCAGCGGCCGGCGGTTCCCCGTGCAAGCCGGGGGTGGCTCTACCGCCCCCTTGACCGTGGTCTTGTCGGCATCCAGAATTAATAGTTTCTTGCGGAGTGTTTGATGGCTGCCGACCCTGACGCATGTGCTTCCCAAGTGCCCGATGCCGAGGGACGGTTTGGGAAATTCGGCGGGCGTTATGTGCCTGAGACCTTGGTGCATGCGCTGGATCAATTGGCCACAGAATACCAAGCCGCACGCCAGGATCCGGCCTTTCAGTCGGAACTCGCGGAGCTCCTGCAAAACTATGTGGGCCGGCCCTCTCCGCTCTATTTTGCCCGCCGCCTCACCGAGCATTGCGGCGGGGCGGAAATCTGGCTGAAACGCGAAGACCTAAATCATACCGGCGCCCACAAGATCAACAATTCGTTGGGTCACGGCCTGCTCACGCTGCGGATGGGCAAACGGCGGGTGATTGCCGAGACGGGGGCCGGACAGCATGGTGTGGCCACGGCCACGGCCTGTGCGCATTTTGGCCTACCGTGCGTCGTGTACATGGGCGAGGAAGACATCCGTCGCCAGGCCCCCAATGTCTTTTCCATGAAGCTGCTGGGGGCGGAAATCCGTCCGGTCACGAGCGGTTCGCGGACCCTGCGGGATGCAATTAATGAAGCCATGCGGGACTGGATGTCGAGTGTTGCAGATACGCACTATATTTTGGGCTCGGTCGTGGGTCCCCATCCCTTTCCGCAGATTGTGCGTGACTTCCAAGCAGTCATTGGTCGGGAAACGATCCAGCAATGCCAGGCGCGCTTTGAGCGGTTGCCGGATACGGTGGTGGCCTGCGTGGGTGGTGGTAGCAATGCAGCCGGCATGTTTTACCCCTTGGTGGAGCACACGGAGGTGGAGTTGGTAGGCGTGGAGGCGGGCGGCCGAGGTGTCCAACCGGGCGACCATGCCTCGCCGCTGACCTATGGCCGTCCGGGCGTGCTGCATGGGAGCTACTCGTACGTGATGCAAGACGAAGACGGCCAAACCGCGCCGGTGCATTCCCTGTCGGCCGGCCTGGACTACCCGGGCGTGGGCCCGGAGCACAGTTATTGGAAGGCCACCGGACGCGTCCATTACACCTGCTGCGAGGACGACAGGGCCCTGCAAGCGTTTGATAGTTTGGCGCAACTGGAAGGAATCTTACCGGCCCTGGAATCATCCCATGCCATCGCCCAGGCCATGGACTTGGCCGCGCAGCGATCTCCCGAGGAAAAGATCCTCGTCTGTCTCTCCGGTCGCGGCGACAAGGACGCCGCGGAAATAGCCCGCCTGCGGGGAGAGACCCCTTAGCGACCGCCGCTATTTTTCATCCCTCCGACTGCAGGTCTCCCTTCCATGTCTGCCATCGACGATTTATTCCAACAACTCCGTGCCGAGAATCGCCAGGCGCTGATGCCCTTCCTCACGGCGGGCGATCCGGACCTGGACTTTACGGCGGCCATGATTCAAGAACTTGCCGGTCGCGGGGCCGCCATGTGCGAGGTGGGAATTCCGTACAGCGATCCGATTGCCGATGGCCCGGTCATTCAAGAATCGTACACGCGCGCACTAAAACGAGGCGTGAAGGTGTCCGACATTTTGGCAACGCTGGGTCAGGTAGCAGGGCAAGTCACCACCCCCCTGGTGACGATGGTCAGCTACGCCATTATTTATCGGCATGGCATGGAGTCCTACGCGGACGCCTTGCAGACGCGCGGCCTGGCTGGAATGATTGTGCCCGACCTGCCCGCTGACGAGTCTCCCCAGTTGGCAGCAGTCTGTGCAGCGCGGGACTTGAGCCTGATCCAATTGGTAACTCCCACCACGCCGCCCGAGCGAGCGAGAAGAATTGCCGAGACCTCCAGCGGATTTTTGTACTACGTTTCGGTGGCCGGCATTACGGGGGAACGCACGGCCTTGCCCACGGATTTAGTCGAACGGGTCCGTTGGCTGCGCGCGCAAACCCCACTGCCGGTGTGCATTGGCTTTGGCATTAGTCAGCCGGAACATGTAAAATTGTTGGCACCGGTGGCTGACGGCTTGATTGTCGGCTCGGCGATTGTCCGCCGCATGGCCGCCGCAGCCGGCCAGCGCGCGCAGGTTTTGCAGGAAGTAGGCGACTATGTGTCGAGCTTGCTTGCGGCCTTTTAGGAGCTAGAATTGTATAGGTTGGACGCGGGGCAGCACGAGTCGTGACATAACGGACGGCTCGTCGATCTGCCGACGGTCCAATCGACCTTCGTTCCTAGTGGGAGGTTGTCGATGACCGCAGGTTCTCCGCGTTCGGAAGACGCACGTCGTAGCCAGGTATTGCACCGCTTTTTTGCCGGTCTCACGGAGCACACCTTTTCTGCCCGCTTGGGCGTGGCGGACCCGGCCTTGATTGACTATCTCTCGGACATGCTGACGCACTTCGTGCACAGCGATAGCATTTACGGCCTCCGCACACCCACCGGCGAGCGATTAACGCAAGTTGTCGACATGTTGGCGGAAGCACAGGCCCGACAAGGTGCCGCCCGCAGGAGAGCGCACCGCCACATTGGAGACTTTACGCTGTTCTGGACGGGGCTCTATCCGGAGCTGGCCGAACAGGCCCGCAAGGGCAGAAGAGACAGCCTGCTCGATTACCCGGACGAAGGCAAACGCAATTACTTGCTGGCCAGCCGATTCCCGGCCGATCGCGACTCGGTCCCGGATGAAGTGCTGCAGCGGTTGAGCGACTGTTTTGACTTATGCGTCTTTGGCCTGGGCGAATTACGCAAGGAGTGGCAAGACTGCGAAGGCAGTGGCGACGCCCCCCTACTACTGGGGTAGCTTGTGATGTGGGATGTGGGATGTGGGATGTAAAGTGCGACCTGCTCACATCAAATATCTCACATCTCACATCTCACATACCTCGCTAGCTCACCAGCCCCTTGGTAACCATCATAAACACGTCTTCCAGGGTGGGCTCCTTTTCGGCGAACGATATCAGGCCACACTGGGCGGCGACCAACTGCCGCAGCAGGCGCTGGACATCCGCATCCTCTCCCGGAAACTCAAAGCGGCCTCCCCGGTCCGTGGCTTCCAGGTTGGTTACGTGAGGAAAACTGCGCAGCAGGCTCAGGCCGGGTTGGGGATCACCCCGGAAACGGACTTCGATCAGGCGATGTCGCGCGAGCTGGCGATAAATTTTCTGGATGGGACCTTGGAGCAGCAACCGGCCCCGTTCGATGATGCCAATCGACGTGCAGCAGTCGGCCAGTTCGGTCAAAATGTGACTTGAAATTAAGATCGTCTTCCCCATCTTGCGGAGTTCTTTGAGCAAGGCTTTCACTTCCAAACGGGCGCGGGGATCGAGGCCACTGGCCGGTTCGTCCAAAATCAGCACGGGCGGATCATGCACGAGGGTTTTGGCTAAGCAAAGTCGCTGTTTCATCCCACGGGAAAGCCCGTTGACATAGTCCTCGCGTTTGTGAGTCAGATCCAACAGCTCCAAGACATCTCCCAGCACCGTCTGGCGACGTTCCCGGGGCACCTGATAGGCCACGGCGAAAAAGTCCAAAAACTCCCACACTTTCATACCATCGTAGACGCCAAAATGATCCGGCATGTAGCCCACACTGCGGCGGACGGCGAGTGGTTCTTTGGTCACACTGTACCCATTCACCAGGCCCTCACCCGCCGAGGCCTTCAGGAGCGTGGCTAAGAAGCGAATGGTGGTACTTTTACCGGCGCCATTCGGGCCAATGAAGCCAAACATTTCCCCTGCCGGGATGTTCAAATTCAAATTGTCCACCGCCACAAAGTCGCCGTACTGCCGGCCGAAATTTTTTAGTTCGATCATCGTGAGTCGATTAATTCTTTGCCAAGGGGACATCTTTGGGACTATTGGTATCCGGTGCCGGATCCGCAGGTGGGCCAAACCGCAGGTGGGCCACCACCACGGTGGCTGCCTGCATTTGAGACGCGGCTGGGGAAATGCTGACACCAGGCAGCCCTTGGTCAATCACGCCTACCGCGCGATACTCCTCACGACGGTCAGACCGTGGGTCTCTCCGATCGGGAAAGCGGAGGGCCAGCCGCCATAAAGGTTCCACGTCCACACGTTTCCGCCAGGCCTGGGCCGCCGCTTGTTGACGCTGCTGAACGTAAGGACTGGCACTTAGCGATACGGGCGTCCAGCCTAACAGGGCCGATCTGCCCGCGCGGAGCTCGCCCACCCAACAGCCTCGAAGTTGGGGTGCGCCCTCGGCATCCAAGCCGCGGCG
>CAMYJY010000196.1:0-3181 GCA_947258835.1 uncultured Pirellulales bacterium | reverse complement strand
CACCACATCGCGCAGGTGATAGCCTGTTTTGTTCTGAATTTGCTGATGTCCCACAGAAGATTCCTCGAGAAGCAAAGGGCCTTCGCAGTCAAACATTTCTTCACTGTGCACCATCCGCGTGGAGGCGGAGGAGATCGTCAGTCCGCGGAGGTGGGTCTGGTGCCCGCGATCCAACGCGACTTCCCGGATACGATCGCTGCCGGCCTGCTGATTCGCTGGAAAAGGTGCGGCGAGCACCCGCGGGTTGTCGTAAGCAATCGCATAGGTCGTGGCCAGTGAGGAATAGAGGGCCTGGTAACGGCTCAAGAGTCCTCGCGAATGGGTGGTTTGCAATTCGAGCACCGCGACTTCGGTCTGCGAACGTACAAAACCAATATCCAACTGCGCCAAGCGAACCACCAACACGGTCGCCAGCAGGGCGATGCCCGGCGCGGCCAGCCAGGCCCATTCCACATGGCCGAGGCCTTTGCAAACCATCCAGTTCAGCGGTACCAAAACCGCAAGATAGATCGCGAGACAGGCGATCACAAATGCTGGGGGAGGAATTTGCACGGCCGCTGCCGCCCTCAAAGACTTCCGCGCAGCGGTTGCCGCCGGGCTAAAAGGAGTCCAGGCTGCCACACCACCAAGCCGGTCCCCCGTGCGTTGCGTCCGGGTGGGCTCCCGTGACGCCCCCCCCCGCGCGTTCCATGTGCCGGATGCGGAGGCAGGGTAGGAGCGAACCGCGTCACGGGCGAACAACCGCACACCCGTGGTACAGCGTGCATCGAGACGCTGGTCAGGGTACGGAGCCCAATTGACATGGGTGCCACCATAGTCAGCAGCGGAAAACCGACGCGCGGGCCTCCGCAACAGGCCCGCGTTGAGAAACCCGTCGAAGCCGGGCCAATCCACCAATTCCCGCTCGGTCAGCTGAACCGCCGAGACGACCACACTCCCTTGGCCCACATCCCGCTCGTAAAATAAACGGCCAGGCAATTCCCGGGCAGCCGCATGGGCCTGCAACTGAATACCCGACCAAGGTCGGCTCGGTGCCAGCGCGGCCAGCGGTTCTCCCGTCGAGCGCAGCGCCCATGTTTCCGACCAACTCCGTAGCTCCGCGGCCGTGAAAGTGCGTGTTCCCCCGTTCTCAGCCGGCAAAAAGGGTTCCAAAAAACTGCCCTGGAGCAAGTCCAGAGAATCGGGACCATTGAGGATCAGTCGCCCTCCCCAATGCAACCAGTCAATCAGCGCTTGCTGTTGCGCGGGCGGTAGACGGGCCGGATCCACCTCATCCCACACCACGTAAGCAATGCTGGTCCAGGTCAACAAGCTGTCTGGGAGTGGCTGGGACAAGTCGGCCCACACCACCTGATAATGGGGCGGAGAAGGCGTCCCGAATTCCGCTGCCCAGGGCGCCTGCACGGTATCGGTCCCTGGCAAAAAACCGTAGCGGGCAACTTCCGCGGCCAGTACGAGTATTTGATACTGGTAAGAGGGCATCACGTGCAGGGGACTGGCCGCTAATATTTGTTCCGCCCCCGAGTGGTGATCACGCCACACGGTTTGTAAGCGCTGGTGAGTTGTTTCAGTCGGGATGAACACCTCGCCCGGGATCCGTTTGAGCAGTCCCTGGGGAAGCGCAACCGACCTGGTGGCGGCCAAGCTGAAACGGGTGCACGGCAACCGCACGGGTCTGCGATTGCGATCGACCAAACGCGTGGCAAGGCGACCCCAGTGGTCTTGGTCATTGGCCTGCATAGATTGCACGGTTGCCATCCAGTGTCCGGGCTTCACCGCCAGTGGTGGGGGTGAAGCGGATCGAGTCCCTGCCAGCGATGCGCCAGTCGTGGATTCCACACGGACCAGGGCCTGCAGCGGTTGCAACCGTAGCGGGGGCCGTTGGTCCGCCGTTGATGCTCCAGCAGACGTCTCGGAAGCCGAAGGCCCACAGCCGGCCGCGCTCAGGAGGACCAGGCCGACCCAAGTCCACACAGCGGCAGGACCTCTCGCCCGCGCGAGCTGCCGCCGGCAAGACATGAGGCCGCTGGCCCGGATCGCTGAAATTCGCGGAGGTATCAAAGATCCTGCACTTTCTGAGATAGCGGCTGGAGGCCGCCAGCTCGGAAAGGAAAAAGGTTGCTATGCAGCCATCTGCAGCAGGCTGCTCGAAAGATCGGTCGTAAGTGCAACTGCCTCTTGAGGATACGCTCAATCCTTTGCATAACTCAGAATGGTCAGCTGGCACAGGACGTAACGTAGGATGGCAGTTGCTCTTACGACCTGCCTAACTGCAAATGGCTGAAGTATTACGGAAAAAGAAGTACGGATCTCTATTGTCGAGGTTCGGTCACCTGAATGCAACTGTCCTGCACTTCCTGTGATAGCGGCCGGAGGCCGCCATTTTACTTCTGCAAGAACGGCCTCCGGCCGTTCTTGCAGAAACTGCTTTACCTGGCCCACCGTAGCCGCCCTAGCGTAGCGGCCAGGCCGCCTAATCCGAGGGCCAGTACCAAACAGAGAGCCGAGACACGATCTTCGGCGCCGAAATGCAACAGCCCATAGGTGCGCGTCGAGAGGGTGGCGACACCGGGAGGCAAGACCAAGAGCGTCGCTGCAAAATCGCCTACCGCAACCACCAATGCCAGGCAGGCCGCGGCCAGCACGGCTGGCCAACAGATCGGAAGCATGATGTACAGCAGCACCTGCCAGCTGCGCGCGCCCTCACTGCGGGCACAGTGCAACACGTCCTCCGGCACCTGGGCAAACTGCACGGCCAAGATCAGTGTGGCCAGTGGAACCCCGCGCAAAAATTGCACTAAGATGGGTGCCAAGAGGGTGTCATTGTACCACCAACTCAAAACAGCCAGCGGGCTCTCGGGAGGCTGATTGAGCAGACCAATCACCCAGATGCCCAACAGCGGACCGGGAATTGCCAAGCCCCAGGCCAAGCACCCGGCGGTAGGCACCGGCGGCAACCACCGCGTGCGCAGGCCCCAGGCCAGCAGCAGTCCCACTCCAGTCGCGGCAAGCGCGGCCACGCCACCAATCGTCAGGGACCAACCGGCCTCACGGCGGTGTTCCCAAGGGGATCTGGCCACCAGCCGCGCGGCCTGGGTGGCGGACCACTGGCTGGAAAGGCCCGCCGGGGTACGGTGGGTCATGCGTCCGGCCTGAGCGAGCAGGCCCACCAGCGGCAGAC
>CAMYJY010000195.1 GCA_947258835.1 uncultured Pirellulales bacterium | reverse complement strand
GGGCTGTTGTTTCGGGCGCCGCCCACGCCGGTAACGATCTGGCATCGCAGCACGCCGCGCTTCGCAAGGCATGCACGGAACAGGGCGGCCGGTTCGAACAGTCCTGGATCTACAACGATCAGGGCATTCGATGGGGCGAGGTCCGGTCCTGCTCCACCAGCGCGGGATACATCACCTGTCAGGGCAATTTCTGCCGCGGCGGCCGCTGGGCCTTGCACTCCAGTTGGGCACTCGGTGTGTATGGCAATTACATAGAAGTTGGAAATCGAATGACGAGCAGCGGCGCAGCGGTTACCTTTGACGATGGTGTCACGCCCTTCGACCTCCAGTACGAAAAAGATGACCAAGTGGCGACGATCGGTGAGTTGAGATTCGGTGGTAGCTTTCAGTGCACTACCAACTGGCGGCTCTTGGCCGGATACCGGCTGTTGGGCATCAGTGGCGTGGCCATTGCCTACGAGCAACTTCCCACACAGCATAATACGCCGGCCCAGGTCAGCCGTGTGGAAAGCAATGGCTCCATCTTCCTCCACGGCCTCCAAGCCGGCGCCGAATTCACGTACTAGAGCTGCAGTTTCTGCAAGAACGGCCAGAGGCCGTTCTTGCAGAAGTAAATTGAGCTGAACCAAAAGTCGATCGTGAAGACCCACCCTGGGATGATCCCGACAGGCCCCCTTCACATGCCAATCGCCCCTTTGTTCGTTTGAGTTTGTGGGCCATGATGACCGTGGTTTTATTAGTCCCTGGGCAAGCTTCGCTTGCTCAGGGACTCGCTTGAATCGGGGTTCCGCTGCTCCACCGGACGAATGCATAACTCCTGGGGCTGCTCGTTGGCCATGGCCGACGCGACTTCATCCTGGTCTAGCAACGCGCGGATATAGCTGGGCTTCGCTGTTACCGCCAGGCAACCGATGTTTTTCAAAAGGCTGTGGCGACTGGCGGGATAGCCCACCCGCTGGGCAACTTTTTGCAGCATGCCGTCTACATCGGCGGCAAATTTTTCCGGCGCGTCGGCCCGACCCGTCTCGCGCGCGGAAAATATACAGGCCACCTCGATTTCCTTATCTTCGTGTGCCGTTTCCAAGAGCGCTTGCAAAGCCTGATCGGCTTTGCGCAGCGCAGAAGGGGGGTCGCTGCCTCCCGGGAACGCAGCCTCTGCAGGCGGTGTCGCTGCCATCCTTGCCTCTCACTTCGTTCGTTTCGTGCGTGGGTTGCTCTTGGACTGGCGACTCTTTTTTTCCGGGGCTGTGGCTGCTTCATTTCCCAGCAAGATATCGAGGGCCCGAGGGCCGTCGGGAACGCCTCCGCCACCGCGGGTGGGATCGATGCCGGTCGAATCGCACGAGCCGCGGATTGCCCGTTCGATTTCGTCCACCGTCGCCTCCGGCCGGGCCTCCAGCAATAAAGCGGCCAGCCCGGACACGTGCGGTGCGGCCATCGAGCTGCCGGAAAGGGACTGATAGCCTCGCCGGGGCTGGGCCGAATAAACGTCCACTCCCGGTGCCACCAGATCAGGGACGATGCCGTCCTGCTGACGTTGAAACTCCTGACTGGAGGAAAAGTCGGCCACCCGCCCCTGCCTCCCCAGCGCACCCACCGACAGGGCTGCCGCATAATTCCCCGGCGATCGACTCGTACCGGGACCCTCATTCCCTACCGCAAATACAGGGAGCACATGCTGCCGACGGAGAATCCGCGTGAGAGGCAAGAAATTTGGCCAATAACCGGGGAAACCCAACGACATGTTGAGAACCCGCACGCGATGCCCCACACACCAATCCATGCCGGCCAGGACCCGGGCTACCAAGTTCCCCCCCTCAATCACGATGGCGCTGGCCAAACCGGCCCCGTAGGCCACCCCCACATGCTTGCCAGAGACAGGACGTCCGACAATCGTGGCCGCCGTGTGCGTGCCATGATCCTGCGTGTCGTGGGGTGAGGACGAGGGAGAGACTTCGACCCCCAAGCGATCAAACTCGGCAAATTCTTGGATGGCGCCGTGCTTGAAGGTGGCATGTCCGCCAGCGACCCCCGTATCCAGATGCCCCACCAACACCCCTTGCCCCGTGAGACCCTCTTTCCAGAGCTTCTCGATGCGGAGCTGACGAATACCCCAAGTCACTTTGGAACGTGACGGAGCGGAGGCGCGCAGCGGGCGGATCGGCAGAATCGGCAGCAACTGGGGGGCCACTTCGACTTTGGATACCGTAGCTTCCTGACGAAGGGCCAGCCATCCCTCGTAGTCCACGTTCCCCAGCAGGATGCCCAGGTTGGGATAAAAACGCACCGTTTGGGCGGTCTGCCACGACTTCCGCTGGGCTGTAGAAGTTGGTTTTGTGCACGCAGCCAGGGCTCCATCCTGACTCAACGCCGAAGGCGTGAAAAACTTCTTTAAGGAAGAGACGTGTCTGGCAGCCAGCGGCACCATGGTGCTGGTGGCCGCCGACCCGGCAGCCAGTGTCCGCGGTATCAGCCGCCGATCCGCCTGAGAAAGGGAAACGTCCGTCTGCCGACCCTGAGCGGGCTTCAAATAGACCAGGACCTGAGCAACACCGTTCATCTGCAGGGCATCGGCTGCGTTCATCATCATGCCCCTATCCTACGGATATCGACAACTGGGTCAACTTTTCCAGGAAGATCGATAACGCTAAATCCTCGGATTATGGCGGTCGATGATGTCGGTGGGGGGGAAATGGCAATGACACGCATACTTACGGTACTTCTGCTGCTGGTGCTAGCTTCCGGCTGCTTGCCCAGAACCATCGTTCGCAAAAATCCGGACCTCCACGATAAGGGCGTGCGGTACTATCGCCCCAAACCCTATCTCAAAATTGCGCCCCACGTGAGTAAGGACCAGGTACCCTCCTCACAGTTTGTGAGTGTGGAGCTAGCCTACCTACCGGATTTCAGCGAAGAGTACTCGATTCACATCAAGTCCGGACTGGGCACCAACCACACCAGTATCACCCTCGATCAAGGCTGGAATCTGACCAGCCTCAACGTGGATATCGATAGCCAGACGGCGGAAAATATCGAAGCGGTGGGATCCCTCCTCAGTAGCGCTGCCGGCCTGGCCACCCGGACCGAGACGGGCCTCGCGGGCCATCAATTCGTGGTGGCTGCCACGAACGTACCGATCGGATACTACGAGGCCGTCCTGGGCCACCATTGCGGTCGCAAACACCTCTACGGTTTTCGCTATCTCGGTTTCCTGCCTTACGCCTCCTGCCCCCAGGTTGCCTGCGGCAACGTGGAGAGCTTCGACTGCCAAGCCCACAGCTACGACCTCTACGGACTCGTGTTCGAGAACGGTCACATGACCTTCCAGCACCTAGGCGATGTGTCGCTTCCTGATGAGAAACGTCTCAATCGGTGGGAAAAAGTGGAACACCTCCAAGTCCACCCGCCCAGCCAGGTGCACCCGCCCAGCGCCGTGGCCAACAGCGACCGAAAAGGCTTGATCCAACCCGAGTCCGTTCCCGCCCCCACTCCCGAGTAGGCTGGGGCGCAGCCCTTATTTGCCGAGCTGGGACAGGTGAGGCCAGACGCGCACTGGCTCGTAGTCATTTTCCCGGTAGCTCCACAAATAACCGTGCAGATGCCCCACAACCACCCGCCGCGGACCATGCCATTCCCAGCGGCGGCCGGTAGCGAGATCAAAATGCGAACGAATGGTGCGACCTTGCACAACCTGCCACTTATTGTCAGCCCCCAGCCGCACCCAAATCTTGCTGGCCTCGCGGGCGCTCTCTTGCAGCCAAGAACCGGCCGCGGACTCAATCAAGGCCTGCGTTTCGGTAGCCGACGTGGTGACATCAAAATGATCCGGTAATTCGGTGGATCCCGGTCCCAGCGGATAACCAAACCCGCCCTCGGGCAGGGCGTAGGCCCACACGTAACGACCGTGTGCTGGATTGAAGTGGCTGTAAATCTTGCCCGGAATGATCTGGTCCGCGGCGATGGCGTAAAAGTTTCCCGTACGCGGATCGGGCCTCCGCACCACCGGCCCCGCGTCGCTCTCGGCGACAGCGGTTGGACAGGCGATCCAGGCCAAACCCCAGCCTGCTAGAAAAAACCCCATGGTTCGAATCCGCGTGCGATGAATCATTCCCCAAAGCCTCTCTGTTGCATGTCGAGCTGGTAGGTATCCCAGAGGACGGCAAGCCGCCGCCCAGCGCCGCTGGGCAGGCATCCGGCAAGCTGTCAGCACTATTATAACTCAAAATGGAAACAGGGCCTCCAGGGAAGAAAAAAAACCTTATATATGCCTTACGTATGCCTTACGCAACACATCCACACACTGCCTGCCAACTCGGTTCACAAATTCATTAT
>CAMYJY010000194.1:4376-10146 GCA_947258835.1 uncultured Pirellulales bacterium | reverse complement strand
CGTGCTTTAGACTGAATCACAAACACATCAAATATCTAACATCTAACATCTCACATTTCTCGCGTCTCACATTTCATTGTATCACCTGCTTGCCACTGCCGCTTTTGGGCTGGAGGCCATTGTCGTCCGCGAGCTCCAGGCCCTAGGTTACCCGGCTCGTGTTGCGCGCCCCGGTCGGATTGCCTTTGAGGGCGATTGGTCGGCCGTCTGCCGGGCCAATCTCTGGTTGCGCTCTGCCGATCGGGTGTTGTTGCAGCTGGCCCAATTTCCGGCAACTGATTTTGATGTGCTTTTCGATGCGACGCGGGAGTTGCCTTGGGAGGAGTGGATTGCGCCCACGGCCGCCATTCCAGTACGGGGGCGTTCTCACAAGTCGCAGTTGTCCAGCGTGCCGGCCTGTCAGCGGACCGTCAAAAAGGCCATTGTGGAGCGTTTGCTTTCTAGCCGGGCAGTTTTGCCCGAGACAGGCCCGCCCGTGCCGGTGGAGGTGGCCCTGTTGCAGGATGAGGTGACTTTGTCGCTAGATACTTCGGGTGATGGCTTAGCCAAGCGGGGCTATCGCAAGCTGACTGGGCCTGCGCAGATCCGAGAAACCTTGGCAGCGGCTTTGGTGCAGTTGAGTTTTTGGCAACCCGAGCGTCCTCTGATTGATCCTTTCTGTGGGACGGGGACCATTGTTATCGAAGCAGCGCTGTTGGGGCGCCGGATGGCACCGGGGCAGTGGCGGCGGTTTGCGGCGGAAAGTTGGCCGACGACCGACACGGCAGCCTGGCAGCAGGCCCGCGAAGAGGCGTCCGATCTGCAGCGCCCCAACTTACCGGAGCGGGCAATGGGGACCGATCTTGATGCCGAGACGCTGAAGCTTGCCCGCTACCATGCGGCGCAGGCGGGCGTGGCGGATGACGTGCACTGGCAGCAGCGGCCCTTTGCTGATTTAAGTTCGCAGCGCGAGTACGGCTGTACGATCATGAATCCACCTTACGGTTTGCGACTGGGCGAGGACGCAGAGGTCGCAGCGCTCTACCGCAGTTTGCCCGAGGTCCTGCGGCGATTGCCGACTTGGTCCCATTATATTTTGTCGGCCCGGAGCGATGTGGAACAACTGGTAGGTCAGCCGGCCAACCGCCGGCGGAAACTGTTTAACGGTTCCATCGAGTGCACGTATTTTCAATTCCACGGCCCGCGGCCCCCGCGTCGCGGCGCGGGGCAGGTAGAAAAGCCCGCCGCAGCGTCTGCGGCTCCACGTCGGCAGGAGGTCCCTGCGGCTAAGCCCGCAGCGGCTTTTGGGGGGCTCCGCGCGGAGGCCGCGCGGCAGGCCGATGAGTTTGGCAATCGCTTGCGCAAGTTGGCCCGGCACTTGCGGCGTTGGCCTACCAAACGTGGTATTACCTGCTACCGAATTTACGAACGCGATATTCCGGAAATTCCCTTGGTCGTCGATCGCTACGAGGACGCCTTACACATCGCCGAATTTGAACGTCCCCATGATCGTACCCCGGCCCAGCATGCCGATTGGCTGGATGCGATGGTCCGCACTGCGGCCCAGACGCTGGACGTACCGCGAGACCTGGTATTTGTGAAATATCGCACCCCACAGCGCGGGGCGAGCCAGTACCAGCGTTTTGCCCAGCAGCAGGCCCTCCGCGTGGTCCAGGAAGGCGGATTGAAGTTTCAAGTGAATCTCTCGGACTATCTAGACACCGGACTGTTTTTGGACCACCGTCAAACGCGGGCCATGGTTCGTGAGGCGGCGGCGGGGAAAAATTTTCTCAATCTGTTCGCCTACACCGGAGCCTTTACGGTGTATGCCGCTGCCGGTGGTGCGGAGCGGACTACCTCTGTTGATCTGTCGGCAACGTACCAAGAGTGGGCTGTAAAAAACATGGAGCTGAATGGTTTTGATGGTCCGCGGCACCGTGCCGCGCGGAGCGATGCGCGGGAATTTCTGGCGTCACGGATTGGTCAAGAAAAATTTGATCTGGTGGTGGTCGATCCACCCACCTTTTCCAATAGCAAACAGCTTGACAGCGACTGGGACGTCCAGCGTCACCACGTGGAGCTGCTGCAAGCCGTGCTCGACTGCCTGGCGCCCGGCGGTGTGATCTACTTTTCCACCAACGCCCGCCGCTTCAAATTCAACGAGTCCTCTCTAGCGGGAGTCCGTATCCACGAGATCAGCCGGCAGACGGTGCCCGAGGATTTCCGCAACAAACGGATTCACCGTTGTTGGCGGTTGGTGGTGTAGTGGGTGGTGTCTGGATGCACCGCGCAAGGAAAACGAAAGGGGCGGATTTGTGTGGGTAGGGCCATGGCGGCGCAGACCTCCGCGCCCGGTGTGTGGGGTGCGGGTGGGAAGGCGGCAATGCCTAAGCCCAGTTGCGTGCCGAAGGTGCTGCGCGCGGTGTGGGCCAGGTGAGCGGCCATGGCTGGGCTGTGCGGGGCTGCGTCTGTTGGCAAATCGTCGGCAGCGCCTTCTGCGGGGTCAACGACTTGGCCCAGCACGGCAGGGCTGGTGTCTTCGGCGGCCGCGGCTAGCCGCTCCCGCACCAGTCCGCCGGTGGCCCATTCGCTGACGGCCAAACTTTGTTGCTGCTGGGTGAGCAGACGCAGCACGACATGTTCCAGTTCATCGTTTGCTTCGCCAAAAACGAGTTTTCCCAGCGTCTGATAGATTGTGGCCACGGTGGGCTCCATGGTGGCCAGGCAGGTGGGTTCGTCTTTTCCTTGGGCCGTGATGCGGAGGGTGATCGTGGCATCGCTGGCCGTGATACCGACCCGCGGCTGGCGATCACGGCGGATGAGATCCGGCAGCATCGCTTCCAGTGCACTTTCACCCACGCCAAAGCATTTGATCAGGCGGTGGCGAATTACACGTGGTTCCGGTTGGATGGCGGCGATTTTCGGTGCCACGGAGTCTGCCCACATGGCGTGCATCTCCAGCGGCACGCCGGGCAGGGCAAACACGGTGCAGGGCTGGGTGAGCGGCAACTGCATGGCGATCCCTGGAGCCGTGCCGTGCGGATTGGGAATTGGCTCGGCGCCAGCCGGGAAATCGGCCTGCACCGCGTTTTGCGGTGGCATCTCGCGTTTGCGATTGGCAAACAGTGCTTGAATATGGGCCAGCGCGGCCGGATCGCGGACCAATTCCACACCGGCCACCTGGGCCAGGGCCAGCCGTGTGAGATCGTCCGCAGTGGGACCTAAGCCGCCGGTCATCACCACGATGTCGACGCGCGCGGCGGCCGTCCGGCAGGCGGCAACCAGATCCTCCAACACGTCGGCCACCGTCGTATGAAAAACAACCTCGACACCTGCGGCGGTGAGTTGTTGGCTGAGCCACTGGCTGTTGGTATCCAACCGCTGCCCGGTGGTGAGTTCATCGCCAATGGATAGTACTTCGGCGCGCATTGTGGGTTGCGGGTTGTGAGTTGCGGGTTGTGAGTTGCGGGTTACGAGGTATGTTTATAATTCCAGCGACCAACGGGAGCGGGCCATTGTTTTTCGAGCGGTAGCTCGCCTTGGGCGGCGGCCCTGCCTGGGGTCTGGCTCATTTTTTTCGGCGCGATGGAATGGATTACCAACAGCGGCATGAACGCCGAAAAAAATGTGCCTGACCCCTTTGACGTGACCCCTTTGACGCTTTGACAAGACCGCGAAAAAATACTTCAGTTTATCGAGACGGTTTTATTGACGTAGTCCACAACTAATTTGCGGTTACTAAGAAACTCAGTTCCCAGCAGCGGCAGCTTGCCTTCATTGGCAATGACCTGGGCGGGTACTATTTTGCCAAACCAGTCCACATAGCAGACATACGATTCTAATCGAACGCGGCTGCCATCGGCGAGAATGGCATCCGTCAGAGCTTCTTGCTGTAGGTCCAAGTCGTCGATCATCTTTTTCGGGAAAACGAAGAAACCATCGAAGGCCGTATCAATCCAAGCGGTTACAGAGTGCTCTTGTTTAGCGTATGTGTTTCCGATTTGGATATCTACTAACGCTCGGAGCGCCCCATCAACGAGTCCGTTCAATTTGCAAGACCTCCGATGTGGATAGCTGCTTCTTGGCCAACCCGAAAGACAAACGATATGCGGTCGGGATAGGCAGAGCGAGCTTTTGCAACTGCTTTGCTAAACGAATCGGCGATAAAATGTTCGCCCGAGTCTGGCTCAATAGCTACGAATTGATTGGGATGCTTTACTTCCAAATCACTGCGCAGACGTTCCTCATAGATCCATTTTGCTTTTTCTGCTACACGTTTGCTATGCTCCGAAATCATTTGTCGCTCCTTATTACAAGCCTTGACGATGTCTCTTATTATACACAGGAGCGGGCAAATGTCCTCCGAGTGGCAGTTCGCATTAGCCGGCGGCACTGCCTAACCCCTTTGACTCCCGGGTTACGAGGCATGTTTATAATTCCAGCGACCAACGGGAGCGGGCAATTGTTTTCCGAGCGGTAGATCGCATTGTCTGGCGGCACTGCATGACCCCTATGAGGCTTCGCCTATTCGTCGGTGACGCAGCCTTGGCTGGCGCTGGTTACGTTTTTGATGTATTTGTAGAGTGTGCCGCGGGTGGCTTTGAACGGGGGGGCGGTCCAGGCTTGGCGGCGGGCTTGCCACTGGTTGTCATCGATTTCCACATTGATGGTATTGGCTTGGGCATCGATGGTGATGGTGTCGCCCGTGTGGACCAGGGCTAGGGGGCCTCCGACTTGGGCTTCGGGGGTGATATGTCCCACGATAAAACCGTGGGAGCCACCGCTAAAGCGCCCATCGGTGAGCAGGGCCACTTGGTCTCCCAGTCCGGCTCCCATGATGGCGCTGGTGGGGGTGAGCATTTCGGGCATGCCGGGGCCACCTTGGGGGCCTTCGTAGCGGATGATGACGACATCGCCGGGCTGGATTTGCTGTTGTTCGAGGGCTGCCAGCATGTCTTCTTCGCAGTCAAAAACATTGGCCGGGCCGGAGAATTGCAGGCCTTCCTTGCCGGTAATCTTGGCCACCGCGCCGTCGGGGCAGAGATTACCGCGCATGATGCGGATGTGTCCGGTGGGCTTGATGGGATTGGCCAAGGGCCGGACAACTTCTTGGTTCGTCTGCAGTCCGGGAAGGTCTGCCAGGTTGTCGGCAACTGTGTTGCCGGTGACGGTGAGGCAATCGCCATGCAGGAGGCCTTCGTCCAGCAGCAGTTTCATGACCGCGGGGGTGCCACCGACGGCGTGCAGTTCTTCTTGGACGAAGCAGCCACTGGGTTTGAGGTCGGCCAATAGAGGCGTCCGGTCGCTGACAGCCTGAAAATCATCCAGGGTGAGCGGGACCCCGACACTGTGGGCGATGGCCAGCAGGTGCAGTACGGCATTGGTGGAGCCGCCCACGACCATCAGCAGTACGAGTGCATTTTCGAAGGCTTCGCGGGTCATGATATCGCGGGGTTTGATATCTCGCTCGAGGCAAATCCGTATGGCCTGTCCTGCCCGCAGGCACTCGGCGAGTTTGTCCGGATCTTCGGCCGGGATGGAGGAGCTGTAGGGGAGGGACATGCCCATGGCTTCAATGGTAGAGGCCATGGTATTGGCGGTGTACATACCGCCGCAGGCCCCTGCCCCGGGACAACTTTGGCGGATAATTTCCTGCCGCTGCTGGTCCGTGATCCGGCCGGCCAAAAATTCCCCGTAGCATTGGAAGGCACTGACAATGTCCCGTTTTTGCTCTGCGCCGTCAAAATGCGTAAATCCGGGTTTGATTGTGCCGCCGTAGACCATGATGCCC
>CAMYJY010000194.1:0-4335 GCA_947258835.1 uncultured Pirellulales bacterium | reverse complement strand
CCCATGGCCATGATGCAGCCCGGCATATTTTTATCGCAGCCCGGCAGGGCGATGCAGGCATCGTACCATTGACCGCCCATGACCGTTTCGATGGAGTCGGCAATCAGGTCGCGGGATTGCAGGGAGTAGCTCATCCCGGGTGTGCCCATGGAGATGCCGTCGGAGACCCCGATGGTATTGAAACGCAGGCCGACCAGGTTGGCCGCCTCGACGCCTTCCTTGACCTTGGCGGCCAAGTCCAAGAGGTGCATATTGCAGGTGTTGCCTTCGTACCACACGCTGGCGATGCCAACCTGGGGTTTTTGTAGGTCGTCTTCACTAAGGCCGGTGCCGTAGAGCATGGCCTGCGAGGCACCTTGGGATTTGGGTTGGGTGATCTGGCGGCTAAATTTGTTGAGTGGCTCGGACAAGGGAAGGGAATCCTAGAATCTGGAGGACAAAGTAAATTTTCAACAGGCCTATTGTAACGAAGCTTTCGCAGGGAGGGCAATCGCCCCGGGGTCTGGCTCCTTTTGGGGTCGGGCTCATTTTTCGGCGCGCCGGACGGTATTATCAACACCAGCACAACCGCCGAAAATGTGCCTGCCCCCTCCCGTTCCTACACCGACGCCGAACTGTAATTGAAGCCAGCAAGCTGGCGCAGGGGGGAACAGCCCACAATCCGAGAAAATCTCTGTGAGAGGTCTAGGGCAGCTTCCGCGGACTGGCTAAACTGATAGTGTGGCGTTGGTTCAGCCGTGGTCAGGTCAGGGATATTTTGGAAAAAAGGGTTTAGGGGATGGCGAGCAAGTCACTGCGTAAATCACGTAAGGCCCAACGGCAGCGGCGGAAACGACAGAAGGAGCAACAGCGAAAAAAGGGGGGCAGACGCAGTGAAAATCTCCGCCATCGTCAGCGGCTAGCGCGGCAAACTCCGCGGGCGTGGCCGGGGGAAATGCCCGAGGACGTGGCCGTCTTTGAGGACTCGGTCCGCGAGTCCTTGCCCGCGGAATTGGCTGAGCAGGCTGCTGCGGTGCGTACCGCGGTGCGGAATGCCTGTGCGTTGCGGGGTGAAGAGGCATTGGAGCAGGTTGCCAAAATTTCTCGCCATAGCCCCTTCAGTCCCTGGCGATTGTTCATCCGTGGCCTGGTGGCTTGGCTGGCGGATGAGATGGAAGCGGCTCGCGAGGCCTGGAAGCGATTGGATCCCCAGCGACGTCCGGGACGAATCGCCACGGTGATGTTGGCGACACTGCGCGACGATTTGGAGCAGGTCCGCGTTGAAAAATCGGCGAGCCAACTCCATCCTCCCCCCGTGGCGGCCAGCGGCGATCAATTGGACGCGCAGCTGCTGTATGCAGCCAAACTTCTTCGTCGGATGCGGATTGACCGCGTCGCCATCCGCGTCGCCGAAAAAGCCGTACGGATTCCCGAGGAGCAGTCGGAGTTGGTACTGGGACCAAAAAAAATCAAATGGTTGCAAGAGTTTGCGGAGGCCTACCGGGCAACCGAACCGCAGCTGGTGGCCGCTTTGGAGCAGGTCGCGCTGGCACGGGCGTTCACTCAGGACTTTGGCGACCTGTTCGATAAGGCGCGCCAGGCCTTTGCCGGGCCACGCCACGACCGGCGCAACCTGTTGCTCTCGTATTTCTACCACGTGCGTTTTGACAATGGTCAGCAAGCCGCCGATTCCTACCTGGACAAGTATTTGACGGCGGACCTGCCGCAAAACGAGGAACTCTCCCCACCGCTCCGCGAGGCGATTGCCAGTCAGATCTACCTTTATGAAGCCCAGCGGTTGCTCCAACCCTCGGAGCCGGAGATGCTACTGGGGTTCTCGCCCAGCACAGGCGGGGAGACGCGAACTATCAAGCAACTTCTGCAAAAATCGGTGCAGGCCTACCCGGCCAACCGTCTGGCGTATCAGGAACACGTGAAGTGGATCGAGTCCCGGTTGGACGACGATCGTCTGACCAAGCCGCAGCGGAAACCGCTGGAGAGCCAGTTGGTCAAGGTCATGCAGTGCTGGTCGCAGGCACTGCCAGATGACGTGGAGCCCCGTTTGTGGCTGGTGGATTATCTGCTGGAGAACGAGCACGTCGAGCAGGCCAAGCCCCACGTCGACCGGTTGGCGGGCACCCGGCAGGAAGATCCACGCGTACGCGCGGCCCCATGGAAGTGGCAATTATTGGAAGCGATGCGACTTAGCCGGAGGAAGGCGTGGCTGGCGGAAGTTCCAGAGCGGTTGGCCGCCGCGGAGGCCCAATGGCCGAGCTGGCTTTCGCGTCAGTGGCTGGCCTACCTGCACGCGGCCTGGTCCCTGCGTCGCGGTGATCAAGAGCAGTTCCGGCAGCGCCGTGAGCAGATCCATGCTGCAGCTGGCAGGCCGCGGGATTCGCTGGTCGATGCCTGTATGATGCTAGGGGCCGCCCAGCGGATGCGGGTTCCCGCGGCCGACTTGAAACCCCTGCGGGCCCCGGTGGATGCGGCGGTGAAAAAAATCCGCCAGCTATCCGACGACGAACTGCTGGATGTGAGTCCTTTCTTTTGGGACTTGCAGCGCACCGGGCTGCTCTATCCGGCCTACCGCATGCATGGCGGTAAGTTGGCGAAAGAGTTGTTTGCGCGCTTCAAGACGCGTCCGGACCGGGTGCTGCGTGACACCGACGACCAACGGCTGCAGGCGGCGATGCTCTGGTTCTCGGAGCACCGTTTTTGGTCCGACGGCTATCAATTGCAGCTGCCCGCTTGGTACGCAACCTTGGAGCAACAGCCGATGTTTGCCGCGGCACGCGTCAACGCCATCCTAAAATTGTACCGGCATTGGAGCAGCGAAGGCTACCAGGAACTGGGCGATACCTTGCGTGAGGCGGCGAAAGTGCAGTCAGATCCTTATTACCGCTATTGGTTCGCCGCACTGGCTGATAAGTTGGACGAGACACTGGCCAGTGCATCCGCCGGGCCTTTTGGTTTTGGATTCAATCCCTTCCGGGACCTGTTCGCGGCCGCCTTCGACGGCTCCGAAGACGATGATGATTACGAGGATGACGATTACGAAAAGGGCGCCTTGGATTTTGATCCCGACTGCGACTGTCCCCACTGCCGTGCGGCGCGGCGTGCCTATGAAGCCTCGCGGTAATTTTTTTTACAACTGGAAAGATGGCTGTGACGAACACCTCTATCTCATTGGATCCCTACCAGGTTCTGGACCTACCCAACAGCGCCAGCGAAGCTGAGATCCGCGAACGTTACCTGCAACTTGTCAAGCAGTTTCCCCCAGAGCGAGATCCCGACAAGTTTCGTGAAGTGCGGGCGGCCTTTGAAGCGGCCCAAGATCCCTTGGTAATTGCCCGTCGGCTTTTGGAACCTCCCGCGGAGGAACCTGCCCGCTGGGCCGATGCCCTCGAAGCGCAGCGGAAGATGCCGCCCCCGTTGGATCCCGAGCTGCTGCTGAGCCTAGGGAATTGCGTGGGATCGTTCCCCCAGGAAGCCGCGGAGGCGGCAGGTGATACAGTCCCCGAGCAGGAGCAACCATGAGTGACAGCCGTTTTGCCAGCCAGCCCGTGCGTGAATCCGTATTCCCGAGGGAGCTCGCGGAGGACGTGCCCGCCGAGGATGGAGCGCCACCGGAATTTGGCTTGGTGGACGTGATCGAGGCTTTTACCGCCATGCGTCACGAGTGGCGGGGGCAAACCAAGGAAAGTCGGGACGTGGCCGCGGCGATCCACACGGCCACGACGAGGCTGGCGGAGTTGGAAACCAAGCTGCTGGCTCAGGTTGCCAGCACGAGTACCGACGAAGCCCGCCAACTTGCGGAACTGATTGCGGACACCGACCAGCAACTGGCGCGTGCGGTGGGGGCCCTTGAGCAGGCCCACACCCAGCGGCGGTTGCGGGAGGAAACCGTAGCGGAAGCCTGCCAAGAGTACTTCCGCGGCATGTCCCGGATTGCCCGCTGGTTCGCCCGCCCGCTGCTGACCTATGTCCTCCAGCTGCATGCCCGCGCCGAGCCAAGTGCCATGGATCCTGCCGTGGAGGGCTTGGGTCTTGTCTGGGCACAACTGCGTCGCGCGATGCAGGAACGGCAGATCCAACGCTTCGATGTCTTGGGTCAGCCCTTTGATGCGGAAACAATGCATGCCCTGGGGACCATGGCATCGCAAACCTACCCTGTCGAGCATGTGGCCGAACAGATTGCCCCAGGCTACCGCTGGCGGGGTCATTTGCTGCGATTCGCCACGGTGCGGGTGGCTTCGTAAAAGTCGAAGGGGTCAAAAGTCGAAGGGGTCAAAAGTCGAAGGGGTCAGGCACATTTTTTCGGCGGTTGTGCTGGTGTTGGTAATACGGCCCGGCGCG
>CAMYJY010000193.1 GCA_947258835.1 uncultured Pirellulales bacterium | reverse complement strand
CACGGAGAGAAAATCTTGCTTTCTCTGTGGCTTCGTGAGAAATGAATTCCAGCGACTTTTGCTATCCATGCTGTCACCCTAAGCCGGACGCTCTCTATCGCCCACCGGCTCATTTGTGGGGAGGGCTCTCCTTGATAAGCTGCTTTAGATCACCTCAATCCTGATCAGCTGGAAGTCCGGGTCCTCGTTATTGTTTATGACAACTTCGCGGCGGACGCGGGCCTCGATTTCCATCGTGCCGGTAAACCCTGCCGGAGGGGTGACTGTGAGCAGTCCCGTGTCGCTGAGGTCAAAGGTGTAGGGGACTGGGTTGAAGTCGGGCTCCGCAGCCTCGAAGACAAACCCGTCGCCCTCCACGTCCGTCGCAGTCAGCTGTATTTGGGCTGGGGTGCCGGCAGGAATGGTGACCGGCCCGATATCGCCCAGGAAGGGCCGACCATTGGTTGGGGCACCGATCGCGTCATTATCGTTGGCAACATTGACCGTGAAGGTCCGCTCAAACGTATTGTTGGCCAGATCGGTGACCGTGACGGTCACGTTGACCGGTCCCGACGTGCCGGGCGCCGCCTTGAGCAGCAGCGTGGCGTTTTCGTTGTCGGTAAAGATCTCGACGTCTTCCATGACCACGTCATTGATCGGACGCGAGTCCGACAGTGCCGTATCACTAATCGCTGCCCGATTTTGTTCGCCTTCCACCAGGATGCCGAAGATCGAGTGGTTGAAATCCAAATTCCGCAGATTGGCCTGGGCGGGGCCGTTGCTTTCGGTAACAAAGAACTGCGAGTCGTTGGTGTCGTCCGAGCTCTTGGCGTACGAGAGTAGGCCCGTACGATTGTGCTGCAGATCGACGTGGAACTGGTCGTCAAAATCCCCCAACTCGGAGCCGCCAAAACCGGTGCCTGTCGGATCACCGCCTTGGATGACAAAATTGTTGATCACACGGTGGAAAATAACATCCTCGTAGAAATCGTCCTCGGCCAACTCGATGAAGCGGTCGGTGGCCCGCCCGGCTCGCTGTTCAAACAACTCGAACACCAAGTCGCCGTAGCCGGCCACGTTGATCCGTGCCGAACGGTTCCCGCTGAGAATTTCGCCCGTCACGCCCGAGTTGTCGGTCACCACGCTATAGCTGAGTGGCTCGCCGTTGGGGTCGTAGCCATCCAGGGGAATATGCCAGGGCGAACCGACCAGCAGGGTCTCGTTGGGCAAGGGGGCCAAGGAGGGCTGAGACGATGCGGGGATGGTCACACCGGCGGTGGCCGCCAGCATTTGCAAGGATTGCACACCGATCAGCCGGGTGTCATCGGCAAAGTCCCAGACGGGCATGTCGGCCAGCGCGATGTCTCGCGCCTCAGCCAATGCGTTGGGAGTCTGGTCGGCATTGGTAATTTCAACGAACGGTAGGAATTGTCCACCATCGGCAAAGAGCTCTTTTTGGTCAGTCGTGGACTGGTCCCAGGCAGCGCCGAAAAAGAGCGCGTTGGCGTCGGTTAGTGCCTGGGCAAAACCTACCAGATCGGCAGGTGCTGAATCGCCCACGGTGATCCGAAAATCTTCCGTGTCGCTGAGCAGATCGGCACTATTGTCTGTCACGATAACGCGGAACAAGAAGTCTTGATTGGCCTCCAAGGGGGTGGGCGTCCAGCGGATGATGGCTGTATTGTTGTCGACTTGTTCGAGGGTGGCCGTGGCTGGGGCGTCCTCGGGATCCAGGGCAAAGCTGAGCAGATCGCGTTGATTTGGATCCGTTGCTGTGACAGTGATTTCAAATTGGGTATTTACGTCCGCCACCTGATCGGCAATATCATCCACGACAGGTGCTTGGGGGGGGCCATCGTCCACCAGCACCACCTCCAGTGCCTGCGCGTAGGTGCCGCGGGTATCGACAGTTCCCGCGCCGGACCACACGATCAGGGCCTCCGTCGCCGCAACGTCTATCGAGGGCGCAGCCTGCTCTCCGGAATTCGCTCCGGCGGTGGTATTCACGATAAAGTCGTCTGAGTCGGCCGTCCCATTTGCCAGAAAAGTCCGGGCGGCAATTTCCATGTCCGCATTGTCTGTCGTGCTCCAAGTAGCCAACCACTGACCGTCCTCGGCAATCGCCAATTGCACATCGCGCTGCTGCCCGACGGTCGTACTGTTGAGCACAATTTCATCCGTGAGAGTGGTGCCGTCAGCGGCCAGTTGTCGGGCCACGATGCCCCACCCATCGCCATCTTGCTCACGGCTTTGCCAAGCGGCCACGATGCCTCCGGTGGGATCGGCGGCGAGTGCCGCGGCTTGCTGACTATCCTGGGTGGTGGCATTCCAGGCAAATTCATCTCCCACCGCCTCGCCGGTGGCCGAAAATCGCTGCCCATACACGCCCCAGTCGCTACCATCCTGCTGCCGGCTACTCCAGGCGGCGACCAGGTTGCCGGCCGCGTCGAAGGCCAGGGCGGGATCCTGTTGGTGATTGAGCGTGGTGGTATTGATTCGCTGCTGCGCGCCTTGCGGCGTGCCCGCGGCGTCAAACAGCCGGAGAAAAACTCCCGAGGCATCGTCTTCGCCCGCGCCACTCCAGGCCACGGCAAACGAACCGTCGGCCGCCATGGCCAGGGCCGGGTTGGTTTGTCGTCCGCCGGTGGTGGTGTTGACTAGAACCTCATCGCCCTGCGGTGTGCCCGTGGCATCAAAGCGGCGGAAAAAAATTCCCTGCTTATCACCCGCTCCGCGGCCGGCCCAGGCGACCACAAAATTGCCGGCCGCGTCTCCAGCCACAGTGGCCCCGTATTGCTCGCCGCGGGGGTTGGCAGGGACGCGAAAGCTGGTGGTTGACTCCGCGGTGTCAGATTCCGTGGTGTCCGATACTGTGGCAAAGACGCCTTGTTGGTCGCTGAGGCCGCGGCCGTCAAAGACCACCACGTGATTCACGGAGCTAACCATCACGGCGGGGACCCCCGCGGTCGTTGCTTGTGCGCCGGGCACAAAGTCGTTGACGAGAAACTCCGAGCCCGACGGGGTCGCGGTGAGAGCCAAGCGAGGTTCTAGGCATTCAATGCGGTGGTGCCGCCCGGTACGGTGGCTGTGGGGGGGAAACAGAAAAGAATTGAGTCGTTCCAAATTTGGCCAATGCAGCCGGCCCGGGCAAAGTGCTCGCTGCCAACAGCGTCGGTTCCCGAGCGGCTGATTGCCCCGGGCCCTGGCGGGAACGGGCGGGAATTTGGAAGTACGGAAGATAGTACTGAAGTTGAACATAGGCAAAAAAGTCCTAGCCGGTTGAGGCAGGGGCCTCAGAACCATGCTCACGAGCGCTTGGATAATAAAAAAATTGGTCCGTTCCCGGCGGATGGCGACCAAACTGGACCCAGGTGCCGCACATTCGGCCCCCCGGGCAGCTTGGCTGTCCCCACGGAGAGCCAAGTCTGCATTATGAACAACGCAGCGGAAAGACTCAACAATTTTGGGCCAGAACACCCCCTCGTAGCGGAACTTTCCCAGCAGGAGCCGCTCCCACGCGGGCAACTGCTACAAATGCGCCAGAGAATTCTTGCGGATACCCGAACTTCCATTAAAATAGTGGAAACCGGTGGATTTTGATGCGAGCTACCGCTCGGATAGCATTTTAATGCGAGCTGCCGCTCGGAAAGCGCTGGCCCGCTCCCGTTGGTCGCTAGAACCGTAAACCGGGGCACAGCTCCCCCTTTTTCATGTGAGATGTGAGATATTTGATGTGAGCTGCGACCCCCTGCGTGGGTGAGGGTTCAGCCCCACCTGTTGCCGGCCGCGCACTCTCCTCTCCTCTGCCTCACATCCTTGGTCCCCCTCCCTTGATTCTCCTACTTCGCCGCAGGAACTTTGCAGATGTCCCGTCGCTCTCGTTTTCCCCATTGGCTCCGCGGTAAGCGGAAACGCCGCCGCTCCCAACGTCCTGCATACATAGGGCGAACCTCCGTTATAGAGCAGCTTGAGCCTAAGCACATGCTCACAGTGGACAACCCGTTCGACCAGCCGCTGGCCACCGTGGACAATCCGCTGGAGGTGCAGCTGGCTCCGCTGGATGCCAACCCTACGGTGGATTTGCTGGCGCTGGGTGCGGCGGGCGACCTCACCGTAGCCCTCAACCGGGGCAACAATAACTGGGAAAGCAACACAACGCTGGACCCCGGCCTGGGCCCGCTGCACGGCCTGGCCACCGGATCCATGAATGCGGATCTGTTTCCCGACCTGATCGTGCAGGGACCCGATACGGTCAGCGTGCTAGAGGGAGATGGTCTGGGTGGGTTTGGTGTCAGCCAAACCATTGCCGCCGCGACACCAGGCAGCTGGGCACCGTCGGGTGGGGGCCGCGTAGGCTTGGA
>CAMYJY010000192.1 GCA_947258835.1 uncultured Pirellulales bacterium | reverse complement strand
TCGCCACGGCACCCGGCTGACCCAACAGGGCAGGGGGGGCAGCTGGAGTTGCTGGCACCTGCCCGCAACAGATGCTACCGAGCCAGAGCATGCTGCTCGCGCAGCCGGCCCTAGCTAGGAGTTTCACCGTCTGCAGTGCCTGGGATACGTCACACAATGAAATCAAGAGTTTCCCACCCTAGTCGGATTCCTGCTCAGCCGGTTTGACAATCTGATCCCCAGCTTCTAACCCTTGCAAAACCTCCACCATTTTCCCCTGTTTGCGACCCAGGGTGATCGGACGCCGCAGGGGTTCCGACGCCTCCAGGAGCAAAACATATTTTACTTGTTCGTCTTCCTCATCACTTTGCACCAGCTCCGCTGGTATCTGCAAGGCCTCCGGGTTGCGGTAGGTGGTGACGCTGGCCTGGCAGGTCATCCCGGCCACGAGCCAGGCTGGAAGATTTGCGTTGTCGAGACTGAACCGGATCTTAAATTTGTTGCTTTTGCCTGGCACCGAGCCGATGCGGGACACCTGGCCCTCCCACGTGAGCCGCTGGTTGGCCGTGGGCTCGATTCTGGCGGAGAGCCCAACAGTCAAATCGGGTACGTGCTTTTCTCCACAGCGGGCTACCACCTGCAACGGACGTTGCTTCACAATGGTCATCAATACCGCTTTGGTGCTGACGCTCCGCTGCGGTTTCAGTTTGGCTTCCCAAGCGGCAACTTCCGACCACTTACCATCCACACAACGGCCGTAGTAAACGACACCATCCGTAGGGGCTCGCAGCACCATCAGCCCTTTGTCACTCACCAGCTTGGCATGTCGTTCCACGCTCCGGGCCCGGCTCTCGCGCAGCTTTTCCATTTCGTAGACCAGCCGCGTCAGGCCCAACTCTTTGGCCGTCTGGGCCTGCTCGAAGCGAATGCGAGCTTCCTCCGCCTGCTGGCGGTAATCCTCGTCGCGCCGCGGCACTTGGAACTTGAGCGCGTACTCACGATCCGCGGCAGCAATTTCTAAGGAAAGTTCGGCCGCTTCCACTTGAAAATTCTGACGTCGCAGCACGATCGCTTCCGTTTCCTCGGTCAGCTCGTCCAGCGCATACATCTTTTTTAATTGCTCTAGCTCTTCGCGTTGCGAGGCCAAATCCTCCGCATAGTACTTATGCCGATAGTCGGCCGTCTTCAGCATCAACGGACGATCGACCTCTTGATAAACGGAGTAATTCTCTTGGAACTGCTGGTATTTACGCTCGGCCTCGGCAAATTTGAGCTCTAGGAGTTTCTTTTTGCGCGGAAAGTCCTCCTCCGCGCGCAAAAAATCCAATTCCCCGAGACGCTGCTTGATCGCTTCTTCCGCCAACTCATCTTCGAGATCTTGGCCATCAAATCGCAGCAAAATATCGCCGCGCTGGACGTGCGTTCCATGCCCGACCGCCTGGAGGATTTTGAATTTGGTCCACACCTCGGGTTGCAGTGCCAACTCCTCCATGTGCTCGGCCACAAAATACCCGTCCAGCTCCGCTTGGATCGTGAGGGCTTTGGTTTTGACCGTAAAAACTTGGGGTTTGCTGGCCTCAGACGAAGCCGGTTTTTCCTCGGCTGGGCTGGCTGCCTGGTCCGTGGCCTGCTTTTTGCCGGCGTCCTCCTGCACTTTGGCCGCGGGCGCTTCGCTTTCCTCTGCTGCCGCCGTTTCCTCCTCCGGGGCGTCGGCAGGCAACGATTCAGCCGGCACGTCTCCGCCGATGGGAACATCCCCGACAGGTAAAAGCCGTACACTTTGCTGGCCTTGGGCCGGGTAGGCCACCGTCCACCAGACCAATCCGCACCAGGCGCAGGCCAGTAGAATTTGTGGGGTAGAAAAAAGTCGCATGGGGTCTCCTGGCCAGCCGATGCTGGGCCGGTAATCGCAGCAGAGGGTGTATGGACACGGCGGGGGCGCGGCTTAAACCGTGTCTATCCCGGCATTTAGGTGATCTAGGTTATTTATGCGGCCACTAATATTCTAGCCCCCGATCCTACTGAAGCCTACGTTCTGCTTTTCAAATATTACGGCACTTTCTGAGATAGCGGCCGGAGACCGCCATCTCAGGAAGGAAAAAGGGAGCGCTGGGCGGCTAATCCATGAGATTGTGGGTCTGCTGGATTATTTTTCGGGACCGCGGGAAGCGTCCATAATTCATTTCGCATGATCTGCGCCCGTAGGGCTTTGGGGCGATTGGCATGTGAAGGGGGGCCGGTTGGGATTGCCTCAGGGTGGGTCTTCACGATCGACTTTTGGTGCACATCAATTTACTTCTAAAAGAACGGCCTCCGGCCGTTTTTTCAGAAACTGCAGGTTATAACACGTGCACAAAACTGGTCGTTTGTCGGGTCAGCACCCTGGGCGGAGCCCAGCAAACCGCTACAAAGGAGTGTTTTCGAGGACTCTCCCCAGCCTTTCCCGCGTCTGTTGATGAGCCGGGTCCGCCGTCTGGGCTAGCGAACGGAGTGATGATGAAAATATACACACGGACAGGAGATCAGGGTGCCACCGCCCTGCTGGGAAACCACCGCGTACAAAAAAACGACCTCCGTATTTGTGCCTATGGCACAGTTGACGAACTGAATGCCGTGCTGGGAGTGGCACGGGCGTCCGGTTTAACCCCCGCTGCGGAGGCCATCGTGGAGCGGCTGCAGCATGAGCTATTTCAACTAGGGGCCGAGCTGGCCAGCCCGAATCCGGCGCAGTCAGGCGTGACGGTAATATCCGCAGAGGCGGTATCGCAGTTAGAAACGTGGATTGATACTTGTGAGGCAGAGCTATCTCCCCTCACCAATTTTGTGTTGCCGGCTGGCTGCCAGCAAGCCGCCACCTTGCATCTGGCCCGTTGCATTTGCCGGCGGGCGGAGCGGGAAATCGTGGCCCTCGGCCACCAGCAGCCCGTGCGGGAACAGGCCCTCCAATACGTGAATCGCCTTAGCGATTTACTCTTTGTGATGGCCCGCCAGGCAAATGCCGCCGGCGGCTCACAACGAAACCTGGTTGAGACGCAGATGGAGTGGGCTTTTCCGGCCCAAATCGGCCAGCACTGGATGCACCTGTTTTCACTTTAAGTAAATAACCCCGTCTTAAGTTGCAGCGCTCCTTTACGCGCGGCCGGGAGCAATTTATTCTGATGCGGGGCGCTTCACCCAATCATGACAGGCGTTCGAGCCAGGCGGCTCGTGGCGGAGCGTTTTTTTCTAGAGCAACGATCACTAGGTGGAGGTACACATGGGCACGATACGAGGAGTGCTAGTCGGAATGCTGGTCCTGGCTGGGCTGGCCTTTCAACCGCAGGTGGGACAGGCACAGGATTTGGCGGAGGTGGCAGCTCAGGCCGAAGCAGCGGCGTTGGCCGGGCACAATGCCTGGATGCTGACGTGCTGCGCGCTGGTGCTGTTTATGACGGCCCCGGGTCTGGCCATGTTTTATGGTGGGTTGGTCCGCAAGAAAAACGTGCTGGGCGTGATGATGCAATGCCTGTTTTTGATGGGACTGATGACCGTGCTCTGGGCCCTGTACGGCTACAGCCTGTGCTTTGGCGAGGGTGGGTTGTACATCGGCAACGGGGACTATTTCTTGATGGAAGGCGTGCAGCGGACGTGGAACGAAGAGGCCGGGGCCCCGGTGGAACCCATGGTAGGCGACATTCCCCGGTATACGCACATGCTATTTCAGGGCATGTTTTTTATTATTACTCCGGCACTGATTTGCGGTGCCTTTGCCGAACGCATGAAATTCAGCGCGATGGTTTTGTTTAGTATCCTGTGGGGCACACTGGTCTACTGCCCTCTTTGCCATATGGTGTGGGGTGGCGGTTGGTTGGCCTTTGGCGGCGAGAATTCGCTGCTGGGCGGTGCGCTTGATTTTGCCGGGGGGACGGTGGTGCACATCAGCTCTGGCGTCTCCGCCCTGATTTGTGCCTTGGTGATCGGTCGCCGGGAGGGCTTTGGGAGTGCCGACTTGAGGCCACACAACCTGACCTACACGACTCTGGGCGCGGCCATGTTGTGGGTGGGTTGGTTTGGATTCAATGCCGGTAGCGAGTTGTTGTCCGACCACCTGACCAGCAGTGCCTTTGCCGTGACGCATTTCTCGGCGGCGGCGGGGTTGTTGGGCTGGTCGTTTTACGAATGGCTCACACTCGGAAAGCCCAGTGTGTTGGGTGCCGCCTCGGGTGCCGTGGCGGGGCTCGTCTGCATCACACCTGCCGCGGGTTTTGTGAATCCCATGCCGGCTCTCATGATGGGTGCTGCCGCCGGCATCATCTGTGCGATTGCCTGTGGTACGATGAAAGCCAAACTTGGCTACGATGATTCACTGGATGCCTTCGGTGTGCATGGCGTGGGCGGCACGCTGGGGGCGGTGCTCACGGGCGTGTTCGCCACCCGCGCCTGCTGGGATATCGCGGAGGGAGAAAAACTGGGCTTGCTGGAGGGAGGGCAAGTCATGGCCGGGCAGTTGGCTGCCGTGGCCGTGACCTGGATCTTCAGCATCGTGGCCACACTCGTCATCCTCCTGGTCCTGCAGGCCCTGATTGGCTTGCGCGTGAACGAGAATGACGAAACATTGGGTCTCGACCAAAGCGAGCACGGTGAAGAGGGTTATATCTTTGTTTAGGGATTTGCCCTAAAATGCCGGCTTGCTGGCACAAATCCAACGACACATTCCTACATTAGGTCAACAACACATAAAGGAAACACGAGATGAAGAAGATCGAAGCAGTGATTCGTCACTTCAAACTCGAGGACGTCAAAAATGCTTTAAGTGAGCAAGGCGTCGCTGGCATGACCATTACCGAAGTGCGTGGCTTTGGGCGTCAAAAGGGCCATACCGAAACGTATCGCGGCACGGAATACGCTGTGGATTTTGTTCCGAAGGTCAAATTAGAAGTGGCGGTCGACAGTGATCGCGCGCAAATGGTCATCGACACGATCATCAAAACGGCCCAGACCGGACAGATCGGTGACGGCAAGATTTTTGTTTCGGATTTGGCCGATACGATCCGCATCCGCACCGGGGAAACGGGCGGCGAGGCCTTGTAGTTCGACAGGCAGCTTCACACGGCACAGCGACCTCTGGGCCGGCGCACCAGCGCCGGCCCTTTTTACTAAATACTCCTAAAAACGAGGCCTCCATGAAGCCGGTAAAGCCCGAAAAACGAGGCCTCCATGAAGCCGGTAAAGCCCGAGAAAACAGCCTCCGTTTCCGCACCGCGGCGGCTCGCCAAGAAACCCGGTTGAGAGGCGGATGGAGTGGGCTTTTCCGGCCCAAACCGGCCGGCACCAGGCATACCTATTTTCACTTTGAGTAAATATGGCCACTAATTTAAGCCTCGGCGACACGGTGATTTGGCTGCGCGGCGAGCTGGCAGAGCAGCGTGAGGCAGTACGCACGTTGCACGATCGGCAGTTGACGGGCGGACGTGTCTCCGCCAAATTGTCCGGCTTGGTCGACACGGTCATTTCACGTCTGTGGGACGTCGCCTTAGCCGAACTCGCGCCCCGCGAAGCCGACGCCCTGCGGGGCAATCTGGCAATCGTCGCCTTGGGGAGTTATGGCCGTCGTCAATGCGCGCCCTATTCTGACGTCGATTTGATGCTCTTGCATACCTCCCGTCAGGATAGCGAAATCGCCGCCCAGCTACGGCCGCTGACCCAAGGAATATTCGACGTCGGGCTCCAGCTGGGCCACAGCGTCCGCACGGAAAGTGAAGCCGTGCAGTTGGCACGGCAGGACCCCGTGATTTGCTCCTCCCTGATGGAAGCCCGGTTTCTCTTGGGGCATCAGCAAATTTTTGATTCTTTCCGCAAAAAATTCCAACAGATGGTGCAGCGCAACAGCCGTTCGCTGAGTCAAATTTTTCTGCAAGCCCGTCAGACCGAGCGGGATCAATACGGCGAAACGGTCTATCTGTTGGAGCCCCACGTCAAACGCTCACGAGGTGGCCTCCGCGATTTGAATTTACTGGGCTGGCTGTCCTTCGTGGCACACGGCGTGGTGGATCCGGATCGATTGCTGCTGCAAGGAGCGCTCTCCAAGTTCGACCATCACCGCCTGCAGTCCGCCCGGGAATTCTTACTGCGACTGCGGAACGAAATGCACTTTGCTGCCGGGCAGACACGGGACCTGCTCGACCGGGCCGAACAATTGCGGGTGGCGGAGTGGCACGGACACACCCATCGCGGCGGCCTATTGCCGGTCGAGCATTTTATGCGCGACTATTTTCGCCATACCAACCACCTGTGGCAAATGGTGCGTCGTCGCGAAGCCAGTCTGCAGGTGGCTTCGCGGGTCACGCGGGTTCTGGATCCCATGTTGAGTAAGAACGTGGATGGCGACTATCGCGTTGGGCTACGGAGCGTGCATGCCACGGAGTCTGGTTTCGTCAAGCTCAAGCGGGACTTGGGGGAAGTCCTCCGCTTTGTTGAACTCTCCGCACGTTCCGGCAAACCGATCGAGCACGCGGCCTGGTCGACGCTCTATTTGTCGGCACCGGAGTTCAAAAACGTGACCATCTCTCCCGAGGTCCACCAGCAATTTTATAATTTGCTGGCGGAGCCACGGCTGGTGGGAGGGCTACTGCGGACACTGCATGAGTTGGGTTACCTGGAAATCCTCCTCCCTGCCATGCGGCACGCGCGGTGCCTCTTGCAATTCAACCAGTATCACAAGTACACGGTGGACGAGCACTGCCTGCGTGCGGTCCGCAAAGCGGCCGCCTTTGCCGATCGGGACGATGTGCTGGGCCAAGCGTATCGGGATGTGCCCGACAAACGCGCGCTGCATCTGGCCCTCCTCCTGCATGATCTGGGCAAGGGTTTTGACGAAGATCATAGTGAGGTCGGCCGGCGGATTGCTCAGGACATGTGCCAGCTGCTGCACCTCGATGCGCAAACTACCGCGGATATCATGTTGCTGGTGCACAAGCATTTGGTCCTGGCGCACTTGGCATTTCGGCGGGACACGAGCGAGGCGATGTTGCTCAAAGCCTTCGCCGAGGAAATTGGCAGCGCGGAGCGTTTGCGGATGTTGTTTGTGCTGACCTGCGCGGATCTGCAGGCGGTGGGGCCGGGCGTGCTGAATGACTGGAAGGTCGACGTGCTGGCCGACGTGTATGTGCGCGCGGTGCGGATGTTAACGCCTGAGGCGAGACGCTCTTCAGAGTCCCAGTTGCAGGCCCATCGACAGCGGCTGTGGGACTCCCTGGCACCCGCGGAACAAGCCGATCCGTGGTTCCAGCAACAGTCTCAGGCCCTCCCGGCCAGTTTTCTGGCAAGTTGCACGGTGCCGGAGGCGGCCGCGGTGCTGCGTCAATTTCGCGCCTTGGATGACTCGGCGGCCGTGGTGTGGGGCGTTTATCAACCCCAAACGAAAACGATTCAATTCACGGCGGGCGTCAACCAGGGCGTGGGGCGTGGGGCTTTCTCCAGCATGGCCGGAGCGCTGTCGAGCGCGGGCTGGGAAATTTTAGCGGCTGCTACCGACGTGTTGCCTGGAAATTTTTTGATGCTCCGTTACCAGGTCACCGCTCCACGTGCGAACGCGGATGAGAAGACGGGCCGACCCAACCATGAGGGACCGTCGGCGGATTGCCTGGCTGCCATCACCCGCGCCATGGAAGCGGCCGTGGATGCCCAGGAGGCCCCACGTTTCCCACAGGTCTGGGGGCAAGAAAAGGCCCAGGCGACATCGCAGCTCACCAGCCTGCCCAACGAGGTGCGCATCGACAATGATCTTTCCGCGGACTTCACGATTGTCGAAGTTTTTACCTTCGATCGAGCCGGTTTGCTCTATTTGCTGACACGTAAACTGAACAACTTCGGGCTGCTCATTGCCCATGCAAAAATCAGCACGTACTTGGATCAAGTGGTGGATGTGTTTTATGTTACCGATCAGCACGGCAACCCTCTCACCGAGGCCCGTCGCCTGGAGGAATTGCAAACCGAATTGCTGGACGTCGTGGAGTCCAAATAACACACCTGGCTGAGAATTTTGAACCACGACGAAACAACGGAAACAACGTCTACCACGGATCAACATGGGAAGCTATCAATCCCTGCAACTCGACCTTGGTCGTTCTTCCGTAGATGCACTACACTAGGATGGACCCGTAAGGAGTTTCAGTCCTTCCAAATTCCCGTCCGTTCCCGCCTGGGCCTGGGGCGATAAGCCGCCCGGGAACCGGCGCTTGTGGCAGCTAGCACTTTGCCCGAGTCGGCTTCATCGGCCAAATTTGGAACCACTGAGTATGTATTTCTGTCAGAATTCCGAGTGAACGTGGTATGACCGCAGAGCAGCACAGCGAGGCAGACGATTATCCCTCCATCGACGCCAAGGATACCGATCGTCAGCTGTCGAAGTATTTTTCCAATAGTTTTAATCGCTATTCCGATTTTCAGGCCTTGTCCCAAGGCGGGTCCGCGGAGCTACGGACTTGCCGCGACAACAATCTCGGCCGGATCGTGGTGATGAAAACGTTGCATCCCCACCTGGCAAACCACGTCGACCACAAGGCCCGATTTTTGCGCGAGGCGCGGGTCACGGCCCAATTGCAGCATCCGAATACGGTCCCCGTCTATGAGATCGGTCACGATATCCAACGGCGGCTGTACTTCACCATGAAAAAATTGTCCGGAGAGACCCTCCGTGACATCCTCGAAAAGCAGCTGGCCCAGGATGCCCGGGCCCTGCAGACCTACAATTTAGATCGGCTGCTGGGAGTGATCATCCAGGTCTGCAACGCACTCTCCTATGCGCATGCCCATGGCGTTGTGCATCGAGATGTGAAACCGGAAAACATCTTGATTGGCAGTTTTGGTGAGGTGGTGTTGCTGGATTGGGGAGTGGCCAAGGTCTGGACTATGGACGACGACGTGGAACAAAGCCTGCAGGATCGCGCGCACGTCGAACTGACCAATGTGGGCCAGCGTCCGGGCACCCCCCTCTACATGTCGCCGGAACAGGTACGCGGTGGTGCTGAGATCGATGCCCGCACGGATGTGTATAGTATCGGGGTCGTGCTGTACGAGATCCTGACTTTGAAAGAACCCCACCGGGGCGAAAAGATCAGCGAGACCTTTGACATGATTGTCCACGAACAACCCATCCCGCCCGAGCAACGCACGCCCACGCGGCAGATCCCCTCCCGCTTGGCGAAAATAGCCATGCGGGCGCTGGAAAAAAATCCCTGCGATCGTTATCAGACGATGCCCGACATGGTGGCTGCCCTGCGCAATTTCCGCAGCCGTGCTTTTTCTTCGCTGACGGGTGCTTGAAGCCGCTCCCGGAACTGCCCAGCGCGGCCTAGCCGCAACCACCCCCCGTTCAGACTTGACCTAGGGTGCCACTGCTGGCTCGCCCCAATCCTGTTCGGCACAAGATTTGGGCAACCGTCTGCGCGCACCGACAGCAATTCACTCTCTTCTCAGCCTTTCCTGTGGCAGCAAAGGAACCACAACGAAACAACGCAACGACGAACAGGGATTTAATTTTTCGTTG
>CAMYJY010000191.1 GCA_947258835.1 uncultured Pirellulales bacterium | reverse complement strand
CGAGCGGGAGCTCGCTGTGGTCGGCGGCTGTGCCGCCCTCGCTGTGGTCGGCGGCTGTGCCGCCCTCGCTGTGGTCGGCGGCTGTGCCGCCCTCGCTGTGGTTGGCGGCTGTGCCGCCCTTGCTGTGGTCGGCGGCCCCCCGTGCAAGCCGGGGGCAGGCTCTGCCGTCTCGTGGATCTGGGTGTTGTCTGTGGGCTTGGCCAGCACAGAAGTGAAGGGCAGGTAGGTTACGGTCTGGTCACGCTGGTCTCCCGAGGACGCGGCGGTGATGGCCTGCATGGGCATTGCAAAGAGTTGTCCGTCAGAGCGGAAGACCATCACGTGTTCGATGGCCGATCGCAAGGGCACGATCAACCGCATGGTCGTGCCCTGGCCCGGTAGGGAATCAATTTCGATGCGGCCGCGGAGCTGGTTGATCGCCCGTGCGACGACATCCATTCCCACGCCTCGCCCGGAGACCTCCGTGGCCGAGTCGCGGGTGGAAAATCCCGGGTGAAAGATCAGTTCCGCCAATTGTTGGTCCGGCAGCATCTGTTCGGTGGTGATCAATCCTTTTTCCATGGCCCGCGTGCGAATGGCGTTGTAGTTGAGGCCTTGCCCATCGTCGGTGACTTCAATCGCCAACAATTGCGAGTTGCTCTGCGCTCGCAAGACGAGCTGGCCTGCGGGGGATTTTCCGGACTGGGAACGCTCGGTGGGCGACTGGATGCCATGGCTGACTGCATTGCGGACAATGTGCAGCAATGGTTCGTAGAGTTTCTCTTGGAGCTCCTGCTCCAAACCGGATTCTCCGCCCAGGCACGACAGCTGCAATTGTTTCCCTTCCTGTTTGGCGACGTCACGAGCTGTCCGTTGGAGGCGGTTAAAAAGTCCAGAAATCGGGATCCGCCGTAACTGCATCAGCTCCTGCCGGAAGTCGCGAATCAGCCGGGTGATGGCCACGTTGTCTTCGCCAATCGGTTCTTGCATCGTGCGGATACCGCCGGAGACCACGGACAGGTCTTTACCAATTTCCCGCAACGTGCTGGAGTCCCCTGCAAAATCGCGTGCTCCGGTTGGAAAGGTGTTGCTGGCGACGGGAAATTCGAGACCTTCCTCGCAGTGGTGCAATCTGGCCACGCACTGCGTGAGTTCTTCGTTAAGCTCGTTGACCTCGCTCTGGTGGTTGTCGCGTCGATTACGGAGCACGACCAGCTCGGCCAGCATGTCCATGAGTCGATCCAGCTTGGAGGCCCGGATGCGGATGGAGTCATCGCTGGCCGTGTGGCTCGACAGCATGGCCTGCTGCGCCGCGGTGCCCCCACGGGTCTCACCAGCTGCCGGGGTGTCTGCCGACGTGGGGCCCGCGGAAGCCAGCTGGATTTCAGCCACCGAGCCCCGCACGCGATCCACTGCCGACAGCATGGTGTCTACGGTTTGCCCGTCTGCCGGCGCGGAGGTGTCGAGCAGCGCCGTTTCCACCTCGTGCACGAAGCCAGCCAGTTCGGTCAAGCCCACGCTGGCCGCGGCCCCCTTCAAGGTATGCAGTTCGCGACAAAATTGGCTGACGGGTTCTCGGTTGGCGGGGTTTTCCTCCACCGCCAGGCTGGCCTTCTCCATGGAGTCCAAACACCGCGTGGCGTCATCTAAAAATGCCTCGCGAATCTCGGCATGTTCCCAGATCACCGCGGCATCGTCCTCGGCGGGCGTGTCCGTGTCCATCGCGGCATCAGCCTCCGCGGTACATTTTTCAACCGCGGACAGCAGCAAATCAATTTGCCCGGCGGAATCCGTTGGTTCGTGATCGGCGGGCGGGGGGACGTCCTCAGCCGGTGCGGTGCTCTCGGCCTCTGCCAACCAGTCGTTTTCTGCGTGCAGCGGCTCGTTTTCCAAGCAGGTGAGGTACTCCGTCCAGCGGCTGGTGGCATCCCGGAGGAAATTCCCCGCGGCTTCTTCCGCGGCCTCGGGAGCCACTCCATCCAGCAGGCACACGCGCTCCGCGAGGAACGCCAGCATTTCGCGACGCAAGGCATGCAATCCCTCATCGTTGCAGTCGGCCGCCTGGCAGACTGCCAGGATTTGTCTCATGACATCCACGGCCTGGACGAGCCCGGGGCTATCCTGGATTTCCAACACCCGTTGGTCCAGCTGTTGCTGGACCCATTGCAGGCTGTCATTGTCCACGGTCTCCTCAGCCAATCGCTGTTGCAAGGCGTGGATGTCGAAATCTTGCTGCGTTGTCATGGACGATTATTCCTCTGTGCGCGTCACCGGCTGACGGTTAGGCACCAACGGATGTCGGTTCGGAAATAACGGGTGGAGTCAGCGGGGCGGGCTGATTGGCAGTCGAGTCCCACTCGCGAAATGCGCGGGCCCGATTTTCTAGTTGGTCGCCAATTTGTTGCATGGTTTTTGTAGTCCAGCTGACACCTTCCGCTTGGACGCGATTCCCTTTGGCCACATCGGTGGACTGATCCATTTCCTCCACCACATCCTGCAGCAGCTTCAGTTGATCTTGGGAGCGACTCGATATTTCGGCGACGGTCGCCACGCACTCATGGGTTGCCTGGCCGACCGTTTCCAAACTGGAGAGCGCGGCAGACAGGCGTTTGATGAGCTGTTGCATTTGTTCGTGCTCACCCGCGGCGACGGAAATGGACTCTTGCGTTTCCATCTGAATCAGCTCGATGCGCGAAGTAATATCCATCACGGCTTGAGCCGATTGTTCGGACAGGGCGCGAACTTCTTCCGCGACCAGGGCGAAGCCGCGTCCGTGCTCGCCTGCCCGTACCGATTCGATGGAGGCATTCAAGGCCAACAAATCCGTCCGCGACAACAAAGCACCAATCGACTCGACGATGGAACCGATCTCGCGGGAATGCTGACCCAGGACTTGAAGTTTTCGTTCCCGGCTGCCGACATGATGCCGCATGGCATCCAGAGCATTCACAATTTCCTCCAGCGCACTCAGTCCGGCAGCGGCGGATCCCCGCGCTTGGGAAGACGCTGCGGTGGCACTCTCGGCACATTCCGCGGATGCCAGCAGTTGGTTGGAGATGCCGTCGAGCAGCTGGGCCGTGCGGCTTACGTTCTCTGTTTGCTGGTCGGCACCCGACACCAGTTGCTCGGCACAGCGGCTAATTTCCCGAGCGCAAGCCACGGCCTGTTTGGCACTCGTATCGAAATCATTGCCATAACCACGCAGCAGATGTTTGAGTTGGTCGACGATCGTGGTGGTCTCGCCCGGAGAAGCTCGGTAGGTGCTGCGTCGATCGATGCGCGTGAGCAAATCCCGCACGTGTTCTAGATCCTGTTGTGCGGCGCTGCGTTGTTCCAGTTGCGCCCGATGTTTGCTCTGCAAGTTGCCCACGGCCTGTTGCACGCTACGTGCCAGGCGGTCAAAATCCGCGAGTCCCGTACGGAGATCTGTCTGCGGCGGGTTGTCCTGCTGCAGGGATTTCAGGATTTTTTCTAGCTGCTGGACCGATTTTTGCAGACGGCGCCGCGCCCACCAAAATGCCACGGCCAGCACGGCGGTCGCGCCCAGCGCGCAGCCCAGGGCCGCCCCCCATCCCAGCTGCTGCAGCGCCGCGCAGCAGAGGCCTCCCAGGGCAATGCCCGTTCCAGTCAAAACCATCATGGCGTGGAGAATTCGCATGTCTCTTTGAACTCCGGATTAAACTGCGGTTTCTAATTCAGTCGCCTGGAGCCAGTAGTCCTCTAATAAATGGACTACGTAGCGGTAGATCGCGTCTGGATCCAGCACTTGCAACACGTGATTTGCATAGGAGGCAGATCCCACGACGACCGTCGACCACTGGTGGTCTTCGGTCGGAGCAAACGATGAAATGTAAGATGTTTCCAGATCGGCCAAGCCGACGGCCCGATCGATGAGCAATCCCCAGGAACCCTGGGGACCTGGCAAGATCATCAGTTGACTTTCCACCTCACTGGAATCATCTCGGATATTTCCTGCTGGCCCCATAACCGCCTGGTCCTGCCATCCCTCCTGGTCGCTGGAACCTTCCGGTGCGTTTGAGGCTCCTAGCAGCGAACGTAGGCTGGCGATGGGGATAAATTCATTGTGGGCATGGCAAACCCCGCGGAGGATCGGATCGCTGTAGGGCACGACGGTGATTTGTGGTCGTGGAATGATGCGATGGATCTTCAAACAGGGCAAGCCAAACCAGCTATCGTTGCTATGGAAGACGCAGAATTTTTTCGCGTCGTCGAGATTCAGGTTACTCATGGCGTTCGCGTCTATGGGGTTGGGCAGATGAGAACTTACCCATCGACAGCCCAATGGATTGGCTTCGCTGGGATTTTCGATCACGCGGCAGGTAAAAACTTACCTGCCGCTCGCCTTAATCTTATCTGCTAGTTTTTGTTTCAGTTGAGCCAGGTGTTCTTGGGTCTTTGTTTTGTCGGGGGCTGGCTGATTTTCCGCTGTCGTGTCGGGCGCTCTCCAGGTTGCGGATCCGGTGGATGCGGGCTCCCGCGGTCTGGTGTTTTGGGGGCCGGAGGTGAAACCTGAGGCCAGTTGGTCGTGAATGGAGGAGAGTTCCTGTTTCGTCATCTCGACAAAGGTCTGAACATCACGGCGCCATTGTTCGATATCAATTTCCAACAGGCCGGTGTTTTCTGGGGATTGATTCATGATTGTAACCTTCATGAGGCGGGAGCCTCGGGATGCTCACGAGATTTACTGGCAGCGCGCAGGCGCACAGCAAGTCACGATGGCACGCGCTGAACTTCTAGGTTGCTGGCCAGGTTTTCCAGCAGGGAGGCAATCGCTGTGAGCAGCTCTTTTTTTCCGACGGGTTTTTTCAGGTACGTACCATATTCGTGTCCCAATAATTCCATCGCGTGTGATTCAATGGAAGTCAAAAAGACGATGGGCAATTTTTTAAAACGCGGCCCAAAACGTTCCAGTTCCTTGCAGACTCCATAGCCATCCAGCCTGGGCATGACGATATCCAGCACCATCACACACGGATCCACTTGTTCGAGCTGTTGGATTGCCTGCCAACCGTCTTCCGCGGTGACCACCTCAAATCCCGCATCGGACAGTATTTGTTGAATATGAAGCCGGATCGTACGACTGTCGTCCACAACGAGTGCGATTTGTTTCGACATTTTCAGATTCCAGGATTGATCCATGCACGGCGAATGCAGTTCGAGCGACCAGCAGCTGGGGCCTTTTGCGAGCAAAACGCCAGCGCTCGGCTCACTCGCCGTGCAGGCTTCGGTAATCGCCGCGCGCGTTTTACTGCGCGTCCCAAAACCGTCTGGTGCTGCCGTCTTTTCTGACTGCTGGACACTTCCCCGAGGTTCTGGGTTTGGCTAGTAGCCCTGCTGAAGGATATGTCAAAATTTTCCACAGGGAGGAGATATTTTCAGGTGCCTGCCAAGAGCCAACAGGCCGCGGAGTTTATGCCTGGCGGTCTTGGCCCCTCGGCGGCCTTGGCCCTGGCAGCAGCGGGATCAAGAGGCGTGTGAGGCGGAAAAGAGACGCAGCGGAGGGCGGATGTGTCGAGAAGTCAACCGTGTTGCAAAAACGCAACCCTCAACGACTCAGTTGGAGTCATGACCGTGGGCTTCACGTCCGGACGACTGCCAGGCTCCCAGATCAACCGGCACATCATGGGGGAGCCCCCAGGCCGAGGCGACGTCCGCCGGCAAGGCCGCGCCGGCACCTCGCGCCGGGCTGTTTTCCAGCAGACGGTAGTCTCCTTGGGATGGGTCATGGAAAAACGGGTTGGGGATATCGTCGCTGCCCAGTCCCCGCTGCTCCAGGCCGGTGCCAGCCTGGAATTCAGCCAGCTTCTTAAATGCCTGCTGGCCGTGGCTGCGTCCCCAGGCAATGAGGACGGAGGGGCAATGCGAGAGTTCGCGGTAGTAGGCGTTGCAATCGGCAGCGTGAATCATGGTGTCGGCTGCTTGTCGCGGCGTGGAGTTGAAGTCACGGACGTAGAGTAACGCGCGGTCGGCGGCCGCCGGCTCAGACGAACGACCACATATATTTTTGGTATGGGAAAAGATATTGTTCCGGAGCGTGACATGGCTGGTGATCCAGGTGATGCCTTGAGCCACTTGGGCGGGGTCGGTGTTGACGCGTGCGTCATCGAAAACAGCCAAGTTGATGGCATTGTCTGCCAAGGTATTGTTGTAGACCTGGATGTGCGCAGCGTTGCTGAGAGCGATGCCGGCGTCCTGGTTGCCCAGGACGATATTGCCGACCAGGATGGCGCGTGCGGAAAGCTCGCAAAAGATGCCAAAGTTTTTGTTGTGACGCGCCGTATTGCCGACGATGGTGGCATCGTGCACCGAAAGATCCAGCCAGAGGCCCGTGGCCAGGTTGTCCTCAAAGATATTGCCGCGGATGTGGAGGTTGCCGGACGCGGTGATCTTGGCCCCCGAGGCTTCGGCTGCGGGGCCGTCCTGGACAAAACGTGCTTGGTTATTGGCCGCGAAACGGTTCTTCCGCAGTACCAGTCCTGGGCAGCGATGGGCTCCCAGTCCCATCAGACCATGGTAGATCAAGGTGTTGCCGGTGACGACGGCGTGGGGGGTGTGGTACAGGGCCAAGCCTCGCGAGGCGCCCCAAGCGACGGTATTGTTTTCAAAAGTAGTTTGGTTGCCGTCGGCCTGCAGCGTGCCGGCCAGGCGGGGCGTGGCATAGTGCATGAAGCCCAGACCGCGGATTTTCGTGCCTGAGGCCTGGGCCGTCACGCTGCGGAGTGCCTGCTGATGCACGGCGGCTTCGACCAAGCGGTCGGTGGGATCGAGGCCGATGGTGAGTGTGTCTGTCGCATCATCCACGTAGAAGGTGTGGTCGGTCATTTCGTCCAAGCTGCCCACTTGGGTCAGCGGCTGGCCATCCACGAACACCATCTCCGGCTTGCCGGCGTGGGGGAATTTTGGATCGATCGCACCAGGATCGTGGGTCTGCGAATCGAATTCATGTTTCCAAGGCGTGTGGCACCAGTAGGCCCCTGCGGGGGCCCAGGCGGTGATTTTTTGGCTGCCTTTGATCCAGACGGTTTCGTGGGGAAAGGGCTGCAGCGTGAGGGGTTTGGAAAAAGCATAATCCCCTTCTCGGTAGGTGCCCGCGCGGAGAACAATCGTATCGCCGGGACGCGCCGCGCGGATGGCCGCGCCCACTGTACGTAGGGGGCTTGTCTGGGTACCGCTGTGTCGGTCGTCGCCGGTGGTGGCGACGAAGACGGCGCCGGTGGGGATAGCGTAGTTCGTATCCGGCACGGTCAGGGCTTCAAAATTACCCGCGAGGCACGCAGGAGTCCCCAGCAAAGAGACCAGCATCACAGCAATGGACCAGCAGACCGGAGCGAACATGGGTAATGGGGTTTTTCTTTTTTGACGCAAGGTGCACGTTGCAGAAAAGTAGGCTGGGGCGCAGCCCCACCTTTTTGAGATATGTGTTGCGATATGTGTGATGTCAGATGTGAGATATTTGATGTGACGTACGAATCCTGGTAGGGAATCACGACTTGAACCAACTTGAATATTTGATGTAATTCTTGGAGATCCGCTGGATCTCCTCGGTGAAATGCTCTAAGGGTTTCAACTTTTTGGCAGGCACACCACCGTAAACAAATCCGGACTCCAGCTGGCTGTTTTCCAGGACAACAGCTCCGGCCGCGACCAGGACGTTGGATGCTACCACCGCATGATCCATGAGGATGGCCCCCATGCCAATCAAAGTGCCATGTTAGTGGTTGATGGTCAAGGAATAAGCACAGGAAAATTGTTCGTCCGGAGCCAGCACCAACATGCCTTCTTTGGCAAAGATGTCTTGCTGATGATCCGTAGGGTCAGCCAGTCCAAACCAAGGTTCGATGCATAGAAAAGGGGCATTTCTTTTGGTCCAGATCCCCAAG
>CAMYJY010000190.1 GCA_947258835.1 uncultured Pirellulales bacterium | reverse complement strand
CTCTCGCTGCCAGGAAAAGGTGGCAGCACGCCCCTAGACGCATAAAAACCAGATCTGGAGTTGACAACAATGGCGGTCTCTATTCAACTCTAGTTGAGAATGAGTATCAGCAACTTAACGGAACATAGGCACCATCATGAGCAACGCAATCTCGGATAGCACGCGTACAACAAAGTCGATTTCGGCAAGGCTGGAAACTCCCCTAGGCTGGGAGGCCTTCACGTTGCAAGGGCTGAATTGGCCGGTCGTGATTTGGATTGGCATCGTACATATTTTAGCACTCATCGCCCCCTTCTACTTCAGTTGGCCCGGCTTGGTGGCCTGCATTGTGCTGGCCTTTGCCACGGGGAGCTTCGGCGTCTGCATGGGCTACCATCGCCTGCTAACGCACCAGAGTTTTAAGACCTACCGGCCTATTCGTTGGCTACTCGCCTTTTTAGGGGGCCTGTCCGGAGAGGGATCCGCCCTCACCTGGGTGGCCCAGCACCGTAAGCATCATGCCTTTAGCGACCATGACGGGGATCCCCATTCGCCCAAAGACGGCCGTTGGTGGAGCCACTTTCTGTGGTTTATGCCCGACTTTGGACGCAAATGGCACCGCGACTTGGTCGCCCGTTACGCCCCCGACATGGTCAAAGACAAGGTGCTGGTCGTGATGCACCATTTATTTTTGCCATCGCACCTGATGCTGGGTGTGGGGCTATTATTATTTGGTTACTTCGGCCCTGCCAGCTGGGGACTTGGCTCAACGCGTGCGGCTTGCTCAATGCTTTTTTGGGGCCTGGGCGTGCGGATGGTGTACGTGCTGCACATCACTTGGTTTGTCAACTCAGCCACGCACTTGTGGGGCTATCGCAACTACGAAACCTCCGACGACAGCCGGAATTTGTGGTGGGTCGGCATTTTTGCCTGGGGCGAGGGATGGCATAACAACCACCACGCCTACCAACGCGTGGCCAGCCAAGGGCATCGGTGGTGGGAGGTCGACACCACGTATTGGGCCATTCTCATCATGGAGAAACTAGGCCTGGCCTGGGATGTGATTCGGCTCAAGGACGTACGCCAGGCCTTGCCGCAGTAGCGAATCAGCCGGAAAAGATGGCAGTGCCAGACCTTGCAGATAAGGCAACCTCTGGCGGCTCTCCCACGTCATTCCCGCGGAGGCGGGAATCTAGACTTCACTGCATGTTTGGCGGTATCCGCGTTCCGTCTACGTCATTCCCGCGCAGGCGGGAATCTAGACGCCCCGCGCCTGCTACTGGATTCCCGCCTCCGCGGGAATGACGTGCCATAAATGCCATGCCTCTGGCAAACTGCACCCCAGGCCCGTAACAATGCCGAATTGCGGTTGCGAAGCGGCCTCTGACGCGCTAGACTAGACAATTCGTATATTTTGGTATCACTTTATTTTGTTGTAGGAAGACGTAGCCACGGGTCACAATTTCAGTTGGTCAAGGATCTTGGTCAGCTCCACTTAAGTCGCTGCCCTGCGGTAGGACTGCACCTCATGCAGGCCTCAAACTAGGCAAACTGCCAGTCGGAGTTGTCCATTTTGTTACGCCCCTGGCGTGGCGGACCATCGGATGCGGATACCAGGCACGCTCGCAACGGTACTGAGACAGGAAAAGATGTCGGTTACAAAAGATCGCAAACAAGAACTAGTCAGCGAATATGGCAGGAGCGCCACGGATACAGGGTCACCTGAGGTACAGATCTCGATTCTGACCACGCGCATTGCCGACATGACCGAGCATCTGCGGGTTCACAAAAAAGACTATGGCAGCCAACGCGGCCTCATGCGTATGGTGAGCCGTCGTCGGCGCCTCCTAGATTATGTGAAGCGTAAGAATCCACAACTGTATCTCGATTTATTGCGGCGTCTAAACATCCGTAAGTAGCTGGGTCGCAGGTCACTGCATCACGAGCGGCTGGGAAGCGGCAGCACACAACTGCCCAAAGCCGGCACTCGTTGCTTGATGGCTGGCCAGCTCGCTGTGCGGCAAACAGCTGTCACAGGCGAGCCCCCCAGGATGGGTGTGGTCTCCAAATTCAGGAAGTGGCAACAGGCCTCAGGCCAGGCACCACCTCCGGACGCTCTATCGCCTTCATCGGCCGAAGTCCTTGTCCCGTTGCAGATTGCTCTCGAGTAAGCTGCCTGTGCTGAAGTGAACTGGTTGCTCTGCAATCCACTGAGCCGCTGTTCATGATTCCTGTGCCCCTCAGCGGGCATTGCCTCAGACAGGCCCATCACTGGCGAACAACTTCCCACCCCATGTAGGAATTAGAAAATTGAATAAAATACGTGTAGAAAAACAAATTGGCAAAGCCACCTTCTCCATCGAAACGGGAATGCTCGCCAAACAGGCTGCCGGGAGCTGCATCGTGCAGTATGGAGATACCGCCGTGCTGTGCGCGGCCGCCACCAGCGCGCCGCGGCCGGGCATCGACTTCTTTCCGCTGACTTGCGATTACCGCGAACGGACCGCCGCCGCGGGTAAGTTCCCCGGCGGTTTCTTGAAGCGGGAGGGCCGTCCCACGATGAAGGAGACGCTTACCGCGCGTCTCATCGACCGCCCCATTCGCCCGATGTTCACGGAGGGGTTTAACGACGAAGTCCAAATCCAAACCTTTGTCCTCTCCAGCGACCGCCAGACCGATGGTGATGTCCTGGCCATGAATGGCGCCTGTGCCGCCCTAGGCATTTCACCCTTGCCCTTCTTGGGCCCGCTGGCCTCGGTCCGCATGGGCTATGTGGGCGACGAGTTCATCCCGTTCCCCACCCAAGACGACCTGGAATCAAGCACCCTGGACTTGATTGTTTCGGGCACCAAAGACGCCGTGTTGATGATCGAGGGTTTCGCCCGCGAGATGCCCGAAGATACCATGATCGAGGCCATTCTGGCTGCCCACGCGGTGATTCGCGATTTGTGTGATTTGCAGCAAGAACTGATCGACCAGGCCGGAGCTCCCAAAATGGAATTCGTGCCGCCTGCCTCGGACGGTCTGCTGGAGGTGGTCATCGAACGTTACGAGGGCCCATTCCAAGAGGCCAATCAAACCGAGGGCAAACACGCCAAGGCCGACGCCATCCGAGCCCTCCGCGACCGAGCCCAAGCCGAGCTGATTCCCGACGAAGACGCGGAAGGCGCCTACAGCGTGTCTTCCTTCCGCAAGGCCTGGCACGACTTGGAAGAAAAAGTCATCCGCGAACAAATTCTGGGCGGTGTTCGCTCCGACGGACGGGGCTCGAAAGAACTGCGGGACATTCAGTGCCAAGTCGATCTCCTGCCGCGGCTCCACGGGTCTGCCCTCTTCCAACGGGGAGAGACCCAGGCGTTGGTCACCGTGTGCTTGGGCACCGGACGTGACGAACAGCGGGTGGATGGCTTGTTCGAAGAGTACACCAAACGCTTTATGCTGGACTACAATTTCCCCTCCTTCTCGGTAGGCGAATGTCGTCCCATCCGGGGCCCCGGCCGCCGCGAAATCGGCCATGGTGCCCTGGCGGAACGCAGCGTCAACCCGGTGCTTCCCGACCACGATGCCTTTCCGTATACCATCCGCGTGATTTCCGACATCCTGGAGTCCAATGGCTCCAGCTCGATGGCCAGCGTCTGTGGCGCTACCCTGGGCCTGATGGCCGCGGGTGTGCCCATCACCAACCCGGTGGCCGGGATCTCGGTGGGCTTGGTCCAAGCCGACGATCAGTGGGTGCTGCTCACAGACATCATTGGCAACGAAGATCACTTCGGCGACATGGACTTTAAGATTGCCGGCACGCAAAATGGCATCACGGGCATTCAGCTGGACCTGAAAATCAACGGGATCAGCGAAGAAATCATCCGTGCCACCTTGAGCCAGTCCCGCGAGGCGCGGCTGGAAATTTTGCGGAGCATGCTCTCATCCATCCCGTGCCCCCGCGACACCATCGCCGCCAGCGCGCCGCGTTTGCTGCGGACCCAGATCAATCCCGAAAAGATTGGCCTGCTGATCGGTCCCGGCGGCAAAACCATTCGCGGTATCCAAGAAGAGGTGGGTTGCACCATCGATGTGCAAGAAGACGGCACCGTCACAGTGGCCGCGGCCAACCAAGAACTGGCCGAAGCCGGACTGTCACGAGTGGACGCGCTGACCGCCAGTGTGCAAATCGGCAAGATCTACGACGGGACGGTTACCAGCGTCAAGGATTTTGGTGCCTTTGTCGAAATCCTGCCGGGACGGGATGGCTTGTGCCACATCAGCGAATTGTCCAACGACTACGTGGGCAACGTGACGGACATTTGTTCCGTGGGCGATGCCATGAAGGTCAAAGTGATCGCCGTGGACGAACAAGATCGCGTCAAACTGAGTCGCCGCGTGGCCCTGCAGGAACTGGGGGAAACGGAAGAGGCCGACAGCGAGG
>CAMYJY010000189.1 GCA_947258835.1 uncultured Pirellulales bacterium | reverse complement strand
GCGGGAATGACGGAGGAGAGCGCGGGAATGACGGAGGAGAGCGCGGGAATGACGGAGGAGAGCGCGGGAATGACGGAGGAGAGCGCGGGAATGACGGAGAAGAGCGGCGGGAGCAACGGGATGACTCCAAAAGTCCATACCAAGTTGGGGCTCCTCACCGGAAAAACCAGCTGTTGCGAAATGGGCTACCAAACCGAAAGGCGCCCCCAAGCCCCCCGCTTCAGGGTGCTCAATCTTGACACTAATGCTTACGCCAATTACACTTGGAGCGATAACCTGACAAAGGGAACATGGTCGTGACAAAAAAAGAGATCGTGAAGACGATTTCCGAAGAAATTGGTCTCACGCAACTGAAAACCAAGGAAATCGTCCAAAAGACCTTCGATGCCATCATCGATACGCTGGTAGAAGATGAGCGGATCGAACTGAGAAATTTTGGCGTTTTTGAGGTCAAAAGGCGGGCCGCTCGCAAGGCACGGAACCCCCGCACCGGGGAAAAAGTCTTTGTTCCCGAAAAGCTTGTCGTGACTTTTAAGCCCGGCAAAGAGATGGAAGAGCGGGTCAAGGAATTGGAGCGCCTCGCAGCGGCCGCAGCGAGTGCTGCCGCCGGCAACTCCGTTGCTGCCCCTACGGCAACTTCTGGCTCGCTGCCCACCAGCGCCGTTCCGCAGGGACCAACCGGGCCCGCTTCCACCAGTGGCGAAAATCTGTAGCTGCCCTAGACGCCGTGCCCACCACTCGCTAGGATCCGGCACCTTTTCTACCACATCAAGGAGGAGCTACGCCGATGCGTAAATGGCTCTTAACGTGCGTCGCAATCTGCTCGTTGGCGGGCAACACGGGATGTTTATTGCCCATCTACTCGGCCGATCCAGCCCGCCGCGCCCAACAACTGATTTACACCTCAGAGAATTTGCGGGCCGTATTGGATGAGTGGGAGCGAATTTGGTTTCTGGATATGCCGTCGCATCTCACGCCCCACAGCACCCACGGCGGGATCATCTAGCCGATCTTCCCACTGGTCTCGGTCAACCAGCGGGCTACCGGTCTGCGCAGACGGATCGCACGCAGTCAGGCCCTTGGTTTTTTCCAATCCAGAACGTCGCATCAGATCGCTACCAACCGGGGCGTTTCGCACTCGGCTACCCCCTGGCAGACACCCCCATAAGCGGTGTAAATTGCGGGAGTTGGACTTCCCTATCGCCGCGCCCTGCCCCACTGAAAAACGGCCCCTTTGAACCACTCGCTCCCCGTGTCTGCCCCTCCCGACCTTAGCGTCCAACTTGGCCGGCTCGCGCTGGCCAACCCGGTCCTGGTGGCCTCCGGCACGTTTGGCTATGCGCGTGAAATGCAGGCGCTGGTCGACCTCTCGCGTCTGGGCGGCATTTTGCCCAAGACCATTACCCAACACCCACGGAAGGGCAACGTCCCCTGGCGAACCGTGGAAACAGCCAGCGGCCTGTTGAACTCCATCGGCCTGGACAACGACGGCATCGATGCTTTCCGGCAACATCATCTGCCCTATCTTACCGGCCTGGGCACCGCCATCATCGTCAGCATTGCCGGGCGGACACAACAGGAGTTTGTCGCCCTGGCCCAGCAACTGGGCGAGGTTCCGGGAGTGGCGGGCGTGGAACTGAACATCTCCTGCCCCAACGTCAGCGGAGGTGTCGATTTCGGCACGGATCCGAGCCAGTGCCAGGAGCTGGTAGCGGCCTGTCGGCGGCACTGCCCGCATCCGATCCTGGCCAAACTGACGCCCAACGTCACCAATATTGCCGCCATGGCCGTCGCGGCGGCCGACGGCGGCGCGGACGCGATTTCCTTGATCAATACCTGCCAAGGCATGGCCATTGATTGGCGCAAACGTAAACCGCTGCTGGGCAATGTGATTGGCGGCCTCAGTGGCCCGGCCATCAAACCCATCGCCCTGCGGGCCGTTTACCAAGCCGCCCAGGCGGTCTCCACCCCCATCATCGGTATCGGAGGCATCGCCACGCTGGACGACGTGCTAGAATTTCTGGTAGCCGGCGCCTCCGCTATTCAGCTGGGCACGGTGAACTTTTATAATCCAACTGCCGCCACCACCATCCTGGACGCGTTGCCCACGGCCCTGGCCGAACTCGGTGCCCAGTCCGTCTCGGAGATCGTTGGCACCCTCAAAACCTCAAACTGAAAACTAGGCCTCTATGAAGCCGGTAAAGCCCGAGAAAACAGCCCCTCTTTCCGCACCGCGGCGGCTCACAACGAAACCTGGTTGAGAGGCGGATGGAATGGGCTTTTCCGGCCCAAACCGGCCCATACGAGATGCATCTGTTTTCACTTTGAGTAAAAACCTAAGGGAGATCTTATGCGCGTTCTGAGTGGTATCCAACCTACCGGCAGACCCCACTGGGGCAATTATTTTGGGGCCATCACGCAGTACCTGGAGCTGCAACATGCCGATCAGGCGTTTTATTTTATCGCCAATTTGCATGCCCTCACCACGGTCCGCGACCAGCAAGCGCTGGCCCAATACACCCTCGACGCAGCCATCGATTTACTGGCCTTCGGGCTGGATCCCGATGAGGCAGTGCTGTTCGTACAGTCCGATGTGCCCGAGGTCAGCCAGCTCTGCTGGCTATTGCTTACCGGCACCCCCATGGGACTGTTGGAACGCTGCCACGCCTTTAAAGATAAAAAGGCCAAAGGCCTCTCGGCAGACGCCGGCCTGTTCACCTATCCCGTCCTGCAAGCCGCTGATATCCTGGCTTATGACAGCGATACCGTACCGGTTGGCGAAGACCAACTGCAGCACATTGAGGTTTGCCGAGATATCGCCGGCAGCTTCAATCACAAGTTCGGTGAAGTCTTTGTTCTGCCGCGGGCCAAAGTGCTGGATGGGTCGGCGCGGGTCCCCGGTACGGACGGTGAAAAAATGTCGAAAAGCTACGGCAATACCCTCGACGTTTTTGCCGACCCCGCCGGGCAGCGTAAACAAATCATGCGGATCGCCACCGACTCGCGTCCCGTAGATCAACCCAAGGATCCGGAAACCGACACGCTCTACCAGCTCTACTCCTTGGTGGCGCCCGCGGAAGCCTGCCAGGAAATGGCGGACCGCTATCGCCAAGGTGGTTTGGGTTATGGCGAAGTCAAGAAAGCGTTGGCCGCAGCCGCCGAAACATTTTTCGCCGAGGCCCGCGCCCAACGTGATGACTGGGCCTCCCGCCCCGATGACGTCCGTGAGATCCTCCAGTCAGGAGCCGCCTGGGCTCGCAAAAAAGCCCGTGAAGTGCTGCAGCGTGCCCAAGCAGCCTGCGGACTCACCGGCTACTAGCCCTTGGTCGATTAGGCCCAACCAACCTATAAGCCCAAAACATAGACGATTTTCTAGTTTTTTTCTAGTTTTTTCATCTTTATTTCTATTCCCTGATCAAGCTTTGCTTGATCAGGGAATAGACCGTCCAATCGAAGACACATGAACCAACACATCCTCGGCATCGGCACCGACATCATCGAGTGTCTCCGCATCGCGCACATGATCGAGCGGCATGGTGAACTGTTTATCCACCGCGTGTATACCGAATACGAAATCGGCTACTGCTCCACCAAGCGGGCGGCCACCCAGCACTATGCCGGCCGCTGGGCCGCCAAAGAGGCGGTCCTGAAGGTGCTGGGCACCGGCTGGCGGCGAGGCATCAGCTGGCGCGACATCGAAGTCCGCAACAAATCAACCGGTGCGCCCACCATCACCCTCTATGCCGGCGCGCGGGATGTTGCGGAGCAGCTGGAAATCAGCAAGATCCTGATTTCGATCTCGCACTGCCGCAGTCATGCCACCGCAACCGCCATTGCCGAGAAACGCGCGGTGTAATGAAGAAGTGACCGTGGCCCGTGGAAACGCCTTAGCGCCGCCACTCGACACTGGCATGGAGACCGCTAATCCAAGTGTTCTTGGTAACATGACTGTTGATGCCAAAGCTTGGCAGCGACCAATGGACCGCTGTCTCGACATGTCGCAGGTGGCTCCAATAGAGCCCCATATAGCCCATTTGGAAACTTACCGAGCGGCTGATAGGATACGTCGCTTGGACACGAATCTCCCCCATGGAGGCGAATTCCTCAGCGGCCTCCTCATGCACAGAGAGCTGTGGAAATGCCGAAACAACACGATTGGGGCTACCTAGTCTGAGACCATCTCCGACCAATCCAGATTGGCGTGCTTCCGAAAGGTCGTATCCGAGCATGAGGGAACCGCTCGCACGCACGTCCCATCCTGACAGACGGTCTCCCATGCCAATCGCGATCTGAGGCCCGACAAGTTTGTTGTCATACGTCATGTCCAAACTTGTTCGGCCAAGAATTCCGCCAGAGCGATCGAAGCCAAAGGTTTCGCAAAGGCGTTGATACCGAGCTCCGTAAGAGATATCGAAGT
>CAMYJY010000188.1 GCA_947258835.1 uncultured Pirellulales bacterium | reverse complement strand
AGTAGCAGGTAGTCTGGATTCCCGCCTGCGCGGGAATGACGTTGGAGCGCAGCGGGAATGACGTTGGAGCGCAGCGGGAATGACGTTGGAGCGCAGCGGGAATGACGTTGGAGCGCAGTGGGAATGACGTTGGAGCGTGACGGGAATGACATGCAGCAGCCTACGCGTAGTGCAGCGACCAACGGGAGCGGACCATTGCCTTCCGAGCGGCAGCTCGCATTGGCCGGCGGCACTGCCGCCCTCGCATTGGCCGGCGGCACTGCCGTCCTCACCGCTATATTTTCTGACACCAAAACTGATACATGCCAATAAATGTATCGGGGTGTGTCAATTCAAATTGATGCCACAAGGGCAACGACAGGAAGGCCTGCTTCGTCGACACATGGTCCGCCTCGAACTTCCGGAAGACCCGCGGATCCACCATTTCGAAACCCAGGAATTTCAAACCGAGAGACTGCAAGGCGGCTTCGATTTGGACCAGCGTAAAGCGATGCTCCTGGACGTGAAACAGCAGGTCGCGGCAGTCGCTTAAACTGTAAAAGTCTCGAAAGGTAAATAGCTTGGAGATCTCGGAATCACAATCTGCGGAGAATAGGTCCTGACGATACTGTCGGATGCCAGCGGCACTCGCGGTGATGCCCCGCTCAGCAATCTCAGCCCGGCTTTGTACCACCGGACGACGCGCCATCTCGCTATACAAACCGATATTCATAAATCCTTGGGGTCTCAGCATGTCGACCAAGACCTGCCAGCCTGCCAGGGGATCCTCAAGATGGTGCAGCACGCCATGGCACTCAATCAGATCGAATTCCCGTTGCAAACTACCAAGCTCCAAAATATCCGCTTGCAGGTACTCGATATTCGTGACACCAAGCTCACGTGTCTTTCTCACCGCATAAGCCAGGCTGCTTAAACTTAAGTCCACTGCAGTAACGGAGGAGTTCCAGTAGCGGGAAGCAGCCCAGAGAGCTTGTTGACCGGTTCCACATCCGGCAATCAGGACCTGGGGATTTTCAAGATCCTGGTAATCTCCTAAGTCCACAGTCGGCAACACACTCCGCAGGCAGTTGGCAATGGTCCGCGCTTGACTGTGGATTTGGGTCTTGATCCAACGCGGATAGGGGCTCTCCTCGTACTGGTCACGGACTGTTTGCGAGACTGCGTCTGCCAGGGAAGTGGGGCTAGCAATTGCAGCGCGGAGGGCTAGCTCCTGCTCGGGCTCATCAATCTGCTGCACCAACAGGCGGTTGATATCACCTGGCCAAGCCCGCTCACGGAGTGCGCGGGCACAGGGCAGCTGGGACAGCGGACGATAGGCGGCCAGCGCCACCACCTCATGCGCCAAGATGTCCTGCTTGTTCTCCAGTCGGGTTGTGAGCCGCCGCTGCAGATCGTCGAGGATCTCCGTTTCCTCGGCAGATTCATAGAATACATATTCGTTCACGAAGCAGTGGAGGGCCAAGGCGATGAAAAAGGGCCCTACCTGTTGCTGGTTTGCCAGCCCCCCCTGCAGCATTTTGCGGCGCAGCAAGGTCAGCAGCACTTCGACTTGGACATCGTGGATCGGTGACAGCTCCATCAGCCGGAGAAACAGGGGGATTGCTGAGAGCGTCTCGGCCGCCCGCGCGTAGCCCCATTCATTTTTCAGTGGTTCGGAATTGGCCCAGTCCAGGAGCTTGGCAAAGGCATCGTGTTGGCGTAGGGCACTCAGTATCGGCAATACCAGGTTCCGCGGACGGACCGATGGCCTCTCCAGCAAATTAAGTAAATCTTGCCACAGGCCCTCGTCCTCCGTCCCAGTGAAGGAGGCGAATTTAAGACATTCCGCAAAGCTATTCCAAAATTGATCTTCCTGCGGGCTCAGGGCGATGGCACGGCGGTGGCTGGCCACGGCTTCAGCCATCCGCCCTTGCTCCTTCAGCAAAGAGCCCAGGTTGCTGTGGGCCATGGCCTGCTGGGGTCGGATGGCAATCGCGGTGCGATAGCTGGCAATGGCCTCCTCGTGCTGCCCCAACTTCCACAGCGTGTTGCCGAGGTTGTTGTGTGCTACCGGGTGCTTGGGCTCGAGGGCCAGCACCTGGCGATAACTTACGACGGCGTCTTCCAGCTGTCCTAATTCTTGTTGAATATTGCCGATTTTTCCGTGCGCCGCGGCCTGGTTGGGATCGATATCCAAGGCTGTGGAGTAGCTCGCCAGGGCCTCTTGAAATTGTCCCAGCGCGTGCAGCGCAACGCCAAGATTGAAATGGGCTTCCGCGCAATCAGGCTTCGCGGTCAGCGCCTGGGTGATCAAGGCCACAGCCCGGTCATTCTGACCCACCTGCTGGGCCAGGGTGCCGAGCAGATGCAAAGCATCCGGTTGTTGGGGATTTTTGACCAGCACTTTGCGGTAGAGTTCCTCGGCACGTGAAAGATTACCCGCCTGGTGATAATGCACGGCCTGATCCAGCAGTTGCCGCTGTTTACTCGTGCGCTGGGGCTTTCGCGAGCCAACTCCGTTTTTTGACTTCGTGTGGCGATTGCTCTGCTTGGCAGCACGACTTTTCGTCTTGCGTTTTGACATCGAACCATCCCCAACGACTTTTTGGGTAAACATCATAGGTATTTAGACTCACAATCATCCCAAGTCCGCCGCATGGTCCCGTTGACCTTGAAAAGCCCCTCCTGCCGAGTTATTATTCTTACAGGTAAAGGTAATACCAAAGACAGGAACACTCAGGAGACTCGCCCGATGAAAGTCACTTCCAAAGGTCAGGTAACCATCCCCATTGAAATTCGCTCGCTGCTTGGGATTCTGCCCAATAGTGAAGTCGAATTTGTGGAACGGGGCGGAAACGTGATTCTTCGCAAGAAGGCGGGTGGCGGTCAGCGAGGTCAGCAATTCGTCGAGGCCCTTTGAGGCAAAAGCACGCTTAAGCTCAGCACCGACCAGATCATGGACCTGACCCGCGGAAAACGACAGGGGAAAAAGAATTCGTGAAGACGTTAAACTTACCCTCATACGGCCTCGCTGTCAGGAACTACTCCGTGGCCTCATCTCCCACAATCAGTTCCGCCACACGTACACAGAAGTTGTCGTTCAGCACCAGCACTTCGCCACGGGCGACCAGACGGCCGTTGACATAGATGTCCGCCGGGTCACCGGCCAACTTGTCGAGGGGCACCACGGCTCCCTGTTTGAGTTTCAACACGTCCTCCAGCTGCATCTGCGTGCGACCGAGCTCGATCGTCATGTCCAGCTGGACGTCCCGCATCAACTCCAGAGTGGCCTTCTCGGTATTGGCTGGAGCACCACCAAACTGCTCAAAATCAAAGCGGCGCAAACCACCCGCCAGGACTCCGGGAGTTTGCTCACCGGACTCGTCAATCGAAGCCAGGGCCTGCTCGGCCTTGTTCATCAACAGCTCGATATCCTCCGGCGAAACCGTCGCATCCTTGCCCGTTGCTGGGGCGGCAGTGGCCTCGTGCCCAGGATTTTCCCCTGCGGCCGGTTGTTGTGGGTCGGCAGCGGCCGCCTCGCTGGCCTCGGGGGCCGCTGACGCGGCGTCCGCGACTTCGTCCGCGCCGACTTGTTCTGCATCGTCTGCCATGGGAATCCCTTCCGTACGTGCCCGGCCTCAGCGTTCTTCAAAGGCGAATTTGCTAAAAATGGCCTCGTGCAATAGGGTTTTGCCTAAGGCTCGGTTGGTTTTCTCTAATATCTTGCGTTTAATCAAGCCCAACCCGGCATCACTCAAATCCGTGACATCCGCCCCCCGCACCGTGATTTGGATCTGCTCCCGTATCCGATGCTCATTGGCCTCGAAAAGTGGGTAAAATTCAGACTCCTCCTCTGCTAGCACCGTGCCGTAAAGCTCGAAGTTGATATTAATCCGCGTGCCGGTTTCGGGGTTGTAGTTCAATACGTGGAAGGTGCCCAGCAGCACCTCGTTCATGTCGGCCAGGTCGGTGGCGACATCGTCTTCGCCCAGGCTGACCACGTCCCCGTTCTCGAGCAGCTCTTGATTGGCATCAAAAGTCGCCAATTTTTGAGCGATCTCCACCGTCTCATCGGCAGAGGGAATCATCGCGGAAACGATCGCCACTTCGATCAAGACAATAACGCCTATCAAGGCCAGAGGTTTGATCAGGGCCATGATGCCCGATTTTTTCTTTGCTGGGACCTCCTCGGGGGAGGTGGAAGATTCATCTGCCATGCTCAACCTGCTTTCTAAAACCGACGTCCCATTCCTGCTGGGTCAGAAATTATTGTTCTCAGGCGCTACTTCTTTTGGTGCACCCAACGCTGGTAACGATTTGATCCCAGCAGAAAAGGAGCTCGTTTGCACCAGGCTCTCCGCTGGATTCTCGCCGCTCTTCAGCGTCATTCCCGCATTATTCCACGTCATTCCCGCATTATTCCACGTCATTCCCGCATT
>CAMYJY010000187.1 GCA_947258835.1 uncultured Pirellulales bacterium | reverse complement strand
GCCGAGTTCCGAGGCGGCAATCATCGCGACGTCTTCTTTGCCTCGGCGATTGACGACGACGATTTCTTGATTGAGAGTGACTTCGTCTAAAAGGCTAGCCAAATTGGCACGGACTTGACTGTAGGTGGCTTGAATGGCCATGGAAGACTCCTGGGGATATGTACAATATTATTGTACAACTCCAGGAGGGCGCGTCAAGTTTCACTAACTCATAAATGCTTGCCGCATTTCGACACGTCGGACCTCGTTCATTTTGAGCAAATTGACGGTGTCGCGTCCCTGCGTCCATGAATCAGGCTTTGGTAGCGAGAAATCGTTTTGCCTTTGCTTGGAAGAGAGACATCACTTCAGACATCTCGATGATTCGCAGGTACTCTGCGTGTTCCTCATCAGTGATTGTGCCAAAATTTGTCTTCTCGGCCAGTTCTTCGACGCGCTGTTTGATTTCATCTGTCACTGTGAAATTCAGCAGTGCATTTGCCATTGGAGTCGTGAAACGTTCGGCATCAACGGCAAGGAACCGATCTGTCATGTCTATAGAAGCCATACCAAAATTATACCATGATTCCGCTATCTGGTGTCAACGATAGTCTGCTTTTACTGGAATCCATGCGAACGCATCAGAAAAAGGGGCAAAACTATTTTTTATCTGACTCAGGTTGCTTCCGAGGTCGTCCGCGAGGGCGGATGGTGAGGTTGAGGTTCAGTCTCTTAGCTAAGCGTTTCAGCCAATACTCATCACCGTAAGGTAGTCCACCCGCGGCGGAGCGCCGGGCCAGGGTACCGTCCGCCAAGGGTCGATGCACCTGTTGAGCCCACTGCCGTTGCCTCGCGCGGGCATACGGCGATAATTGCTCGTATGGGATCAGCCGATCTATCAATGCATTAGGCACCCCCAGTCCGTGGGCGCGGTAGCTACTGTACGGATAATCTTCTGCTCGTTTCAAGCGCTGTGATCACGCACAAGGGAGACAACCATCCACACCACAAACGTCACGCCGACCGCCCACCCCAGCAGGCTCAGCAGCAGACTCCAGCGATTGCCAGACACGGCCGCAGGCGCCCACTCCACGTCTTCCTGCTCCTCCACCAATTTGCCGATCACCCCCCGCACAAAGGCCTGGCGGTCCGCGCGGGCACCGGTCGCCGCGAAGTAGCAACCGCTAAAGAAGATCGGCAGCGTGCGAGCAGCTTTCGAAGACACACCAAAACCGGTCGCCAGCACGTCCTGCAAACGGGATTTGAGCGTGGAACGAACCTTGCACAACAAGCCGTACAGACGCGTATTGCCCGGATGGGTCAGCGCTTCCTCTTCGCGAAAGAGGGTATACACCCAATCCTCAAACGAACCACAGACATGCGGCGCAAACGACCGCATCTCCTCCACGGTAGGAGAAATCCGCACGTCAAAACGTTGGCCAAAGCGTTGGTTTTGGGCCCGGTCGCGTCCAACGCGGCGGACCAGCTCGCGAAAACCTCGCTCCTCCTCCATACCCGTCACCAAAGCGGTCACGGGACACCGCACCTGCAGCGCGCGATGCATCGTGCCCAGGTCCGCGGCCACCGCCCGCTCCAACTCGTTTTGACCACTGGACTGCAGCAGACCAAAGGGCAACAACGTAAGGATGCCGTTCACCGGACAGACCGGATGCCGCTGGTTCCACAGCAGCTGACACACATGTTCCAGCCGCCGGGTTTGCCGCGTGGACTCCAGCGAGGTGAGCTGCACCGCGGCCCCCAGATCACCAGCAAACCCCAGATCGCTGGCGTCCGCCGGGCGCGACGGCTCCGCCGCGGCAACGGGGGTTTCCCCCGCAGAGACAAATTTATCGAGGGCCAACGTGGACTGGGGCTGTGACGCTGGCGCCACAGGCGGCTGCGGGGTGGCAGGCTCCGCGGGCACTACGGTGCCGGGCACAAAGACGGGCTGAGCCGCGGCAGGTGGCTCGGCAGGCGCCGCCTGCTCCCGAGCTAAGGCCCCGGCCTCCCGCTGCATGGCATCCGCGCGGGTTACCACCGCATCCAGCCAGCTCACGTCCGCCAACACCAGATAAATGCCACGAGCATTGGCATACCAGTGCAGGGGAGCGGGCCCTTTGGGCACGCCATGAATCCGGAATTTGTGCTGGGTGGCATCCATCAACCGCTGATGCAAGGTCTCCGTACCGGCACCGTGAATAATGAACAGGGGGGCGGAGCGAAGATTGAAGCCGTGCGCCGCCAAGGCCTCCAAGCCGGCATTCCAGGCGCGATCGATGTCCGGAAAACGGGATTTGTCGCCCATCATCCACAGGCTGAGGGCACGAAAAATAAGAATCGGAATCACCAAGACCAAGACCAATTCGGTCACGATCCGCGGCCAACTCATGGCATGCCGCCAAGGTACGTTGTTGGGATCCCACCAAAACACGATCCACACCGTCACCACGGCGGCCAACAAGAAAAGAAAACTGAGGCACGATGCCCGTTCGGGAACAGAGACCTCCTGCGGCGGCGCGGCAGCGCCTTTTTTCTGCTTCAAGCCCGCTTTTTTCGCTGATTTTTTTGCCATGGGGCCAAAAGTCCCGGTTTGTTTCGATCAATTTACTGAAAGAACGGCCTCTGGTCGTTTTTGTCAGTAAGTTGCCTCGCTAAGTTAATAACCGAAAATGAACGAAATAAATGGTGGCCACCGTGGCCAGGACGCAGGCCGCAAACCAGGCCCACACCATCCGGGACTTCGGCCGCAACGGCGGCGCCCCCAGCACTTCGCGCCCCGGCGGACTCAGTTGCGGCCGCCCCTGGCCCAAGCGAATCGAAGCCGCTGTCTGCTTGGCCCAGGTATCCAGTTCTACCGGGAGTTGCAGCGACGGAGCAGTCACCGCCGCCATGTGGGGATCGTGATACAGCCCCCGAAAGCCCAGCACCACGCACACGTAATACACCTCCAGCGCGTCGCGGCGATCTAGGGTCGAGGCCTCCTGGGCGCGAACAAAAAACTGTTCGTTGCAGAGGCGGGTGTTGAACAACTCCACTTCCAGCACATTGTTGTTCCACCACTCACCGCCCTCCCAAGGCGCGTCGACCAACATTTCGTCAATCCAAGAAACCAGCGCGTATTTGGCGAGCTCCCACTCCTGGCCGGAGCCAATCATGGCCTCCGCCTGATCCAGCAAAGCCCGAATCCGAATCCGCTCGTCCCGGGGCGCGGGATTTTCGTTCTCGGCAATCCGATCCAGCAACCCGAGTACGTGGAGGTAAATCGGGTCGACGGCCTGTGCAAGCTTGGGCGTCATGAGTGTTGGGGTATCGCGAAGAGGGCAAATTGCATGTCAATTTGTCTGCCAAAGGCGGACACCTTCAGGTTCCGCTCGCCTTGCAGCCGGTCCTGATTCAAAATCAACGAATCCTTCAAACGCATGGCGAGAGTCTGCGTTTCAAACACGTCCCTCCAGGCAGCCGAGTCGTTTTGCAGGACTTCGTAGTACAGCCAATCTTGTCGCGCGGGCAGCGCGCGGATGGCACGATCCACGGGGCGCAACTGCAACCCTTCCGCCCGCCGGCGGAAGAGGACTTCCACCTGACGGCTACTGCCCAATTTCCAATCCAAATGCCCAGCCGAGAGCAGTTCGCGACATTCCTGTTCGGACAAGTCGCCCTTGCGGACGCCAATGCACCACTGCCAACTGGAGTGAAACCAGGCCGGCTCGAGCGTAACTTGCATGCCCAGCCCGACACCGACGAAGTACCGCTGCTCGAACTGGTAGTCCCGCACCGAGCGGATGATCTCTTCAATCTTCAGGCGGACAATCCGAAAAATACGGAGGAGATCTTCGTGGTCGTAGGGCGGCAGATCGATCGTCCGGCGCTCGGGAGTGAAGATCGACAGGCGCCCCAAAATCTCGCACAGCTGGCGGTAAATCGTGAGGGGATGGATGCCTTGGGCAAAGGCCGAAATGGACAGCATGGCATAGGCGGCATTCAGCTTATCCAGCATCATGATGCGATCCGCATCACCAGGATCACGGCTTTCCAAACCGATGCCACGGTTCACGACCTGCTGGCTGAGGACCTCGATTTTTTGTCCAATCAGGTCATAAATGCCCCGCACTAAGTCACGTGCCAAAGGGGGCCAGGCATCGGTGGCCAACAGCGGCGGCACATACTCACTATCCAGCTGGGGCGAGGACTCGCCTTCGCCTGCCCGCTTAACGACCCAGCGGGATTGTTCATGCTCAAAAAGATAGACCGCACCCTGGTAACCCGTACTCAACAATGCGGCTTCGCGTGTTGCACTGTCCTGCAACCAGGCGCGCAAGGGGTCGCGAAGCTCTGCCAGCGTGCTCATCAGCGCGCTACGCGGAAATCAGATCAGGCAGCCAGCGGGAGCTGACGCCAGAGCCACCAGAGGCAGACCAGGGAATACACCACGATCACCGGCTCGATT
>CAMYJY010000186.1 GCA_947258835.1 uncultured Pirellulales bacterium | reverse complement strand
TAGTCGCCATCGACGGTCGCGAGACCGCCCCCGCCGCCGCGCACCGCGACATGTACCTGCGTGATGGCCAAGCGGATGCGCATATGAGTCAGACAGGACCACTAGCCGTTGCCGTCCCGGGTGCACTCCAGGCCTATGCCCTGGCCCTGCAGCGGCATGGCCAGCATGCGCTGGCGGACCTGCTCCTGCCGGCCGCGGAGATTGCCGAGCGGGGTTTTGTGCTGGATCGTCTTTATGCCAACAAGTTGGCCAGCCAAGCGGCGGCGCTGGCGCGCTTTGAGGGGTCACGCAATGTTTTGCTCAAACCAGACGGCTCCGCCTATCAAGCGGGCGAAACCCTGAGGCAAACCGACCTGGCCCATACCTATCGTCAGATCGCCGCAGAGGGAAGTGACTGGTTTTATCGCGGAGCGTACGCGAAAAAAGTGGCCCAGTGGATGGCCCAACATGGTGGCCTGCTGACCGCGGCAGACTTCGCGGCTTACGAGGCCAAACTTCGCCAACCCGTGGAGAGCCAGTATTCCGGGTACACGATCGTGGGTTTCCCACCCCCCAGCTCGGGTGGCGTGCACGTGGCCCAAATCCTCAACATGCTTGACCCATTTGATCTGCAGGCCCTCCGTGCCCAAGACCCCGCACTGGCGGCCCACGTCCTGGCCGAAGCCATGAAAATCGCCTTTGCGGACCGAGCGCATTGGCTGGGAGATGCCGATTTTGTCCCAGTTCCCCGCGGACTGATCGATCCCGCCTATGGCAAACGACTGGCTTTAAAAATTCAACTGGACTCCAAACTGGTCATTCCCGGCCATGAACTGCCGCCTCGCGCGAGAACCGATATTTTTGGGAAACACACGACCCACATTGCCACCGCCGATGCGGAGGGCAATTGGGTGGCGATTACAGCAACCATCAACACGACGTTTGGATCAAAAATCATCGTTCCCGGCACAGGCATTGTGCTGAATAACGAGATGGATGATTTTTCGATTGCTCCCGGCACCCCCAATGCCTTTGGCTTGGTGGGGGCCGAGCAAAACGCCATCGCTCCTGGAAAACGTCCTCTTTCCAGCATGAGCCCCACCCTGGTTCTCAACGCGCGCCGCCAGCCCGTACTAACCGTCGGTGCCGCCGGTGGGCCCAAGATTATCACACAGGTGGTGCAAGCGATTGTTAATTATCTCACTCTAGAGATGGAACTGCCGGAGGCGATAGCGGCACCGCGTTTGCATCACCAGTGGGCCCCCGATCAAATCTGGGTCGAGTCGACGATGCCGGAAACCGTTCTCAGAGGGCTTCGCCAGCGAGGGCACAAGCTCAAAAAGAGCCCCCGGGTTGGCATCACGCAAGCCATCGCCCGTGAGGCGGATGGTTCACTCGTGGGGGTAAGTGACCCACGGGCGGCGGGTACGGCAGCCGGTGATTGACTCGGGCTAAAAACAGATAATTCACGAGAGACCTGCTGGAAAAACAACACCATTTCCGTGGTATTTAAGGCTTTGATAAACTTAGCTTGTTCCGCTGGAGTGTCTTCTGACCAGAGCTGGCGTCAAATGGTCAAGTTGACCGAATTGGAGGATTTGGCGACGGATCGTTGAGGTTAGTCAATACATTGGCAACCAGGTCGAGCATCACCGGAAGATGTCTTGGCAAGATGAATTCCGTGAATTGTGCAGGATACACGGAGTGCAAATCGACGAACGGTACGTGTGGGATTGACCCGCGTTGGCGAACACGATAGGACCGCCCCGTTGGGGCTGGGTGGTTTGTTGCCCAACCGAGACCCAGGCCGTTGGCCTGGGCTGGCATAGGGCCGCCGCGTTGCGGCTCGCCGATCCGTCGCCCACACGTGAGCCTGGATGGACCATCGGATCACCGGATTCATTGCCCGAACGGGACCTAGGCCCAAAGGGCCGACACTATGTCAGCCCAGGCCAACGGCCTGGGTGGGAATCTCAAGCCTCTGGCCAGCAGGCCGGGGCGAGATCAAACCTGGCCGTCTAATTTTCTCGTAGCCATTCCTGCAGCCAGCTATCGCGGCAATTATACTGGAGCATTCACTCCAGCTGCTGCAAAGAGACCTCCGCATGGCTTTACGTAACCTCCTAGCACGCAAAAAATTGCGAGATTCCCGCCCGGCGGCCCATATCACGTGGGCTTCCCGCTCGATGTCGCACAGCGTGCAACGCACCCGTGAATTTTTAAGCCAACGGTTGTGGGCCTGGCCCATCATCGCCCTGGTGCTGCTGCTGGCTGTGGGCTGGGCCGTGCGTGGTGCCATTGAACGGACCATGAACGCCAATTTGCGTTCCCAACTAGAGACGCTCCGCGACGTCGAAGTGGCCATGCTGCGGACCTGGCTCACGGCCCAGGAGAACAATGCCCTCAGCGTGGCCTGTGACGAAGAAATCCGCCGCCTCACGCTCAGCCTCTTGGAAACCACGTCGCAGCAGGAAACCGATCGGCAAACGGTTGTGCGGCAACTCACACGCAGCCTCCGCCCCGAGATGAATGCCCACGACTATCAAAACTACTTTATAGCGGATCGGGAAACCATCCTGGCCTCCAGTCGCGCGGAGGGTATCGGGCTCAAGCCCCCTGCGGAATTCGATGCCTATTATGCCCGCGTGTTTGACGGCCAGACAACCGTCACGCGGCCCTTCAAAAGTTTGCTCACCCACGTCGCTGCCGACGGTCAGCGGCGCGCGGGTGTGCCCATGATGTTTGTGCTGGCCCCACTCGTGGATGAACAGCTGCAAACCGTCGCAGTCCTGGGACTGCAAATTCGACCGGAACAAGAATTCACGCGCATCCTCCAGTTGGGCCGACTGGGTCAGTCTGGGGAAACGTATGCCTTTGATGCAGCCGGCTTAATGCTTTCCAACAGCCGCTTCAATCACGACTTGGTCTTGCAAGGTCTGCTCCCAGAAGGTTCGGAGTCGATTCTTAATTTGCTGGTGCGTGACCCGGGAGGAAATCTTACCGCCGGCTTCCGCCCTCAAATTGTGCGTTCCCAGTTGCCTCCCACCCGCATGGTAGCGGCTGCGGTCGCGGACGGCACGGGGGTCGACGTCGCCGGCTATCGGGATTACCGCGGGGTCTCGGTGGTGGGGGCCTGGACCTGGCTCCCAGCCTATAGTTTTGGGGTGACCACGGAAATTAATTTTGACGAGGCGTTTCGTCCCCTCACCATCCTGCAGAGAACTTTTGGGGGCTTGCTCGTACTGCTGGCCACCAGCTCGGTGGCAATCTTTGTGTTCACCGTGATGATGGCGCGACTGCAACAACAAGCCCGCGAGGCGACCATCGAAGCCCGCCAACTGGGGCAATACAAACTGGAAGAAAAGCTTGGCGCGGGCGCGATGGGTGTGGTTTACCGTGGACGTCATGCCATGCTCCGCCGCCCCACGGCCATCAAGCTGTTAAACGTCGACAAGGTCACCGACGCCTCGATCAATCTTTTTGAGCGCGAAGTCCAAATTACCAGTCACTTATGTCATCCCAACACCATCGCCATCTACGACTACGGGCGGACCCCCGAAGGCGTTTTTTATTACGCCATGGAATATTTGGACGGTATCGATTTGCAGCAGCTCGTAGATCAATACGGTCCCCAACCGGCCGGCCGCGTGATTTACATTTTGAAGCAGATTTGCGGCTCCTTGTACGAGGCGCACTGCTCGGGCTTGGTACATCGCGATATCAAACCGGCCAATGTGATGATCAATCATCGCGGCGGGGAAGGCGATGTCGTAAAAGTACTTGACTTTGGACTCGTCAAAGCACGTGAGGGGGATCTCCGCGACGCCAATACCGACTCGTTGGCGGGCACCCCGCTGTATATGCCCCCCGAGGCAATCCAACTGCCTAGCTCGGTCGATGCTTGCAGCGACCTCTATGCGGTCGGGGCCATTGGCTATTTTCTCCTCACGGGCCAACCGGTATTCGCGGCCACGGAATTATCCGAGCTGCTCCAGCTCCATATTTCCACGCCTCCCCAACCTCCCTCCGAACGTTTGGGGAAGCCCGTGCCGACCGAACTGGAACACGCCCTCTGTTCCTGCTTGGAAAAAAATCGCGCCAAACGTCCTCAGACGGCCCGCGAACTGGCAAAATTGCTCGACGCGTGTCCGGCAGCTGCCACCTGGTCGACCGACCAAGCCGACACTTGGTGGAGCAAGCACCAGCGGGGCCAGCAGGCCCAGCCGCGGACTTCCACCGCCGATAGTCAGCCCGACGAAACGGTGCTGCTGGGGTAGCCCAAATTTTCCCTGAGACTGGGGAGTTGTTTCTCACGGAGGCACGGAGACGGTAGGCCGTCAGCCTCTGCAATGCAAACGGTAAAGTCCCGGAATAAGGCGAGCGGCAGGTAAGTTTTTACCTGCCGCGTGATCGAAAATCCCAGCGAAGCCAATCCATTGGGCTGTCGATGGGTAAGTTCTCATCTGCCCAGCGGCAGGTAAGTTTTTACCTGCCGCGTGATCGAAAATCCCAGCGAAGCCAATCCATTGGGCTGTCGATGGGTAAGTTCTCATCTGCCCAACGCCTAATACGTAGACCACGCAGAATGGAAAAGGGAAAAGCCCTGGCCTGGTGTCCCATACGAATATTTTTTTTGCAAAAATTTTTGCCCCCCGCCCGGTGGAGCGACCAACGGAAGCGGGGCCCCCTGCAGGAGATAGCTCCCGGTGGGCGGCCCGGCGATGGCTGGGGACGGCCGGCGGCACACGGCCGCCCTGTGCAAAAAGCCGCTTGGAGCTACTATGGCAATGCGATTGTCGGGGTGTGTCTGTGCAATACGCACTCGCCCCAGCAGCACAGAGAATTCTTAGGAGAAACACACGATGCGCGTATTTGGCTATTTTACCAGCATAGCACTACTGGCTGTTCTAGCACTGTGGCTGGCCCCGGAGACCACCCCCTCGTGCACGGCCTGCGGCACAAACATTCATTCCGTGTCAGACATCGCCGGTTCCGGCAAGAAAGAAGACGAAGAAGATGAGCAGGACGACACCGAATCCTGGATTGTAGATTGCGGTGAAGGCAACCACGAAGAGGAAACGGAAAGCGACGAGATCAGCAGCCTGGCCTGCGATAAGCAGGGTGACAGCGAAGAGCCCTGGTTCGCCCACTGCGGAGGGTGCGGGGACGAGGACGATCATGGAGAAGACGACGAGGAAGTCACCTTGGTTGACTGCGGTGAAGGCGACCACGAAGAAGAACAAGAAGAAGACCAGGAAGTCTTCTTGGTGTAAGTTGCGTCCCTGCCAACCGCCCCAGGCACTTCCCTGGCGTCTTAGAGTTGGCACTCTCCAGGCGATCTCACTGCCGGCCCCAAAAATGGGCCTTAGCAGTGCACGCCAGCACGGGGAGGCAGGGCCCGCCTTCGGATGGCACCGGGGGGGCGGGCTCTGCCGCCTGTGAACTCCTCCCCCAGTACAACCGTATGGGATTGGGCCTGTGTGGCAAACGAGCTACACTGACGGCCTGGAGATTTGCCGTACGCCTGCGTTCCTCGCAGGCCTCTCTCGGGCATCTTAGACATAACCAGCTGCGGCGTGCCAGCAGCTTCGCCAGTAATCGGAGGATTCCATCATGCGTCCGACGCGTACCAAACCAGCGGCCTGGAAAAAAATCGTGGCCTTGGTGTTTTTGGAAGGACTGTTTTTCCTGTTGCTCTCCTATTCCCGGGTGCAAGCGGAACCGGTCCTGTTTGGCATCGGTGCCAAAACGCTGGGCGGACGGATGCTGTTTGCCGACGAGGTTGTCTACCAAGACTGGCGGATCCAAAAACACGCCGTCATCGGACATTATCGGCTGATTGGCCCCCACGATAAGCTGCACGCCCGGGGCTCCCTGGAAAACTGTCTTGAGACCTTGGAGCAAATCAAGATCGAGAAACAGCTGCCTCCACTCTCGAAAGAAGTGGTGCTTGTGCTGCATGGCCTGGGGGCCTACCGGCATTTCATGAACCCTCTGGCAGACTATCTAGCGGAAGAGGGCCACCTGGAAGTCGTAAACGTGGGCTACCCCTCCACCATGGGCAACATCGGCGACCATGCCCAGTCGCTGGCCAATGTCATCCGACATCTGGAGGGCGTGGAAAAGATTAACTTTGTAGCGCACAGCATGGGCAATATTGTCATTCGCCACTGCCTGAAGGATTTGGCCTCCTTACCGGCCGCGGAGCAACCTCAGGTGACTTATGGGCGGTTTGTCATGCTGGCTCCTCCCAACCATGGGGCCCAGGCAGCTGACAAGTTTGCCAATCATAAGCTGGCCCAACTGCTGGGCGGAGCAGCGGTCAAGCAGTTGGCCCCTAGCCAGGGCTGGATCACCTTGGAACCGAAACTGGCAACGCCTAGTTTTGAGTTCGGTATCCTGGTCGGCGGCACCGGTGACGACGAGGGATATCTGGAGGCCGTGCCCGGAGATGATGACATGCTACTCTCGGTAGAGACCAGCAAACTGGCTGGGGCCAGCGACTTTGTGCAGGTGAAAGGAATTCACCAAACACTGCCCAAGGAGGAACAGGTGCAACAATACACACTCCGCTTCCTGCAAACCGGGGCCTTTCTACCCTCCGGCCGACGCTATCCCATCGCCGCCAAATGATGTTAGATGATGTGAGATGTTAGATGTGAGATATTTGATGTGAAGCGCCACATAACCTTGTAGGCTGGGGCGCAGCCCCACCTTTTTTTGTGAGCTGCCGCTCAGAAATTATTAGTCCGCTCCCGTTGGTCGCTACAGTAAACCCGTAAGTCAGGACTGCGTTCCAGCTTACTCAGGGGGCACATCTCACATCTCACATCTTCACATCGTCTGCTGCTAGGACGAGGGGGTGGCAGCTATCGCAGTGGAGGAATGAGAGACAGCACAGGGCCGATACAAAACGGACATTATCCAAATGAGGCTTTAAGTAGTGCGAGCGTCCCACCTCGGGATAGGTCGTCTGCTGACAGAGCTTGCTGCGGTACTGTCCGAGGCGATTCGCATTCACGCCCAGCACCCCAATGGCAGGACAACCGCGCCTCGAGGTTTTTGGCCATTTTTTGAGGGTCCGGTCATGGCAGTTGCGGGTGACAAAGATCTTTTCCGCCGCCACGAAGGCCTGGCCATAGCGGTGGCCAGGGTTGAGCATGTCAAAATCAAAGGCTCCCGAAATGACTCCCCCGCGGAGATTGGCCCGTTCTACCGGCTCACCACCGTCCAACTGCAGCCCTCTGAGGCAACCGCCGCCCAGATAATGCAAGGCGGCCGCGGTGATGATCCCGCCGTAGCTATGCCCAGCAAGCATCACCCGCTGCGAGAGACTCATCTGCTGGACCAGCTGGGCCAGGTAGTAGCCCTGG
>CAMYJY010000185.1 GCA_947258835.1 uncultured Pirellulales bacterium | reverse complement strand
CTGGGTGGGCGCGAACTCAACTTTTCTTCGGACATCGATCTCATCTTCGCCTATCCGGAGCCGGGCATGACCCGCCATCCGCGACCGATCAGCAACCACGAATTCTTCCTCAAACTTGGCCACCAGACATTCAACATAAACGCGATCCCCTTCGATTTCAAAAGTCCGCCGTGTGTCGAGCGGGACCCCCTCGCTGTTCACTTCATAAAATTCCAGCGTGGTCAGCATTCGCGGCGGGTCGGTGTCGGGAATCGGCTGTTGGTCGAGCACCTTCAGCCGCGCAATACGATGGCTCATTTTTAGCAATCGCAGCGAGGTGCGGGTGCGCTCGAGCTCCTCCGTCTTGGCCTGCAAGTCCGCCTGCAGCGTCTGGAGCTGCTGCTGCCGCTCGGCCAAGTCTTGGCGGACGGCCTGCAATTCTCGTTCTTTTTCAGCCAACTTTTGTTGTGGCTCGTTGTACAAGGAGTAGCCCTGCCAGCCGCCAATTCCAGCCGCCACAACCAGGACCGCCAGCAGCAACGTCCTGATGGTGCTGTTGGCTGTCTTTACCGCTTCATGGATCTTGCCCATCGCAAGCCTGCCGTTCTAGAGTGTCTGCGGGGAGGTGCAAAGCAATCGATGTGCCCTCACCAAGTTGACTGTGGACCGTCACCGTGCCACCATGATCCGTGATAATCCGCCAGCATTTGGACATGCCAAAACCCAAACCACGCCCCGCCTCACGACCGGAAAAAAACGGATCGAACAGATGCCGGCGGACCTGGTCGGAAATTCCCGGCCCGGTATCCGTGACCTCGATGGCCGCCCCAGGAGTTTCTGCCGCCATCTCCTGCAGCGAAACGTGTAGGGTGCCGTCCGTGCCGATCGCCTCCAAGGCATTGGTGCAGACGGCCGTGATCGCCACGAGCAGTTGTTGGGCGTCGGCCGAAATGGCAACTGGGGTGGGCGGCACCTGCAGCGTCAGCCGTACCTGACGACTCGCGCATGAGTCCGCCAATGCCTGCGTTGCCTGGCGTAGCAGCCCGCCGACATCCACGGTCTGCAGCTGCAAGGCCGGTGGCCGCGCAAAAAGCATCAAATCAGAAATCATTTCATGCGCCCGCATGGCCTGCTGATAAATTGCTTCCAGCGCATGCCTCCGCTCGGGGTGGGCTTCATCCCGCAGTAAGGCCTGTGCCCGGGCGGCAATATTGGCCAGAGGGTTGTTGATCTCGTGGCTGGCGCCATAGGCCAGCTCTTTCATGGCCTCGAGCTTGGCACACTCCAGCTTGACAGCAAAGTCATCCAGCATCGTGTTGAGAGGGGTCAGACTACTGGGGCTGCGTGGCTTCCATTTCCAACAGCTGGCAAATCCGACCCACGAGCTCATCCACGTCAAAGGGCTTTTTGAGAAAATCGTTGGCTCCGGCGTCGTGCAACTCCTGGATCTTGTCTGCCTCGACCATACCCGAAATGCAGATAATCCGCACGTCGTCCATGTTCGCCTGGCTCCGGACGAGGGTACACACCTCCTTGCCATTGATGTCAGGCAGCATCACGTCCAGCACGATCAAATCGGGACGAAACTCCTTAATCATCATGCCAGCACCAAACCCATTGTTGACGCTGCGGACTTCCAAGCGGCCGTCCCGCTCCAAAGCGTCGCAAATCAGTTCCGTCAGATCCTCGTCGTCATCCACCACCAAGACTTTGCGGCGGCCACTGTCCAGAGCATCGGTGGGGATGCCATTGTCCCGCATGAACGCGTACAGCTGCTCCCGTGGGATCCGCCGAAATCGGCTCCCGGGAACTCGAAATCCCTTCAGCTGCCCATTGTCAAAACAGCGGATAATCGTTTGCTGGCTGACCTTACATATCTTGGCCGCTTCGCCCGTAGTGAATACGGTCTTCATGGTTAAACCACCTCTCTCCTTAGCCGATGGTTGATCAAACAGGGCCGTGGATGACAGTCCGTGTTGATGGGTGACGGCAGTGAACTGAACCTAACGAGGCCAGGGCCTCGAACCAATGCGAGCTACCGCTCGGAAGACGTTTGCCCGCTCCCGTTGGTCGCTACAAAAATTTGACTCAAATACAACAAGTTTGACCGCATAAGCAGAGTCATGGCAAAAATCTCTAACTCTACGTTGATACCTTAGCTACTGTTGTTGACTCATCTCTTGCGTTCAACTTATTTAGTCAAGACTCTTCAGACGCTAACTCTCCCCATACCTGCCAATATCGCCTGAATTGCCAACTGTGAGAATTATAGCGGGCCCAACGGGTCCGTCAACATCGATCACCAAGTCGTAAGTTGTTATGACAAAACAACTTGCTTCAATGAGCGAGGAGTGGCGGGGATTTTTCACGCGCGGCGGAAAACCTAGGCCCGCTGGCCTAGTGATCGAAGTGGACCATCAGCAGGGCGATATCTGCGGGGGTAATCCCGCTGATTCGGCTAGCCTGGGAAAGATCGGTAGGCTGCACACGTTGGAACTTTTCACGCGCTTCAGCCCGCAGCTGCGTGAGCCGCTGGTAATCGAAACCGGCCGGGATGCGTTTGGCGGCCAGCCGTTGCTGCCGCTGGACCTCCACATCTTGGCGGGCCACATAGCCAGCATATTTTAGGTCGTAGAGCACCTGCTGGGCCACATCGGCCCGGACCTGGGCCAACTCCGGTGCGATCTCGACCAGTTCCAACCACCCTATCTCCGGGCGACGAATGTACTTGGTCAGTGGGGTACCATCGTGACGGAGATGGCCCAGCAGCTGCCCCACTTGGTCGATTTTTGTTTCTTTATCCCGGAGTCGTCGCTGCCGCTCGTCTCCGACCAACCCCCACTGATGGGCCAAGGGGGTCAGTCGCCGATCGGCATTATCTTGGCGGAGCAGCAAACGAAACTCCGCCCGACTGGTAAACATGCGGTACGGTTCGTCCACGCCACAGGTTACCAAGTCATCAATCAGCACACCGATATAGGCCTGATCACGGGCCAACACCAGCGGCCCACGACTCTGCAGAGCCAGCGCCGCATTCGTACCGGCAATCAGGCCCTGGGCTCCAGCTTCCTCGTAGCCGGTGGTGCCGTTGATTTGACCAGCCAAATACAAGCCAGCTGCTAGCTTCGACTCGAGACTGGGCAGCAACTGGTTGGGCGGAGCGTAGTCGTACTCCACCGCATAGCCATAACGCATGATTTCCGCCTGCTCGAGTCCCGGAATCAACCGAAAAATCCGGTCCTGGACATCACGCGGCAGGCTGGTGGAAACCCCGTTGACATAGACTTCCCACGTGTGGCGGCCCTCAGGCTCCAAAAACAGCTGATGCTGCTGTTTATCGGCAAAACGCACCACTTTGTCTTCAATCGAAGGGCAGTAGCGCGGGCCGCTGGAATTGATTTGGCCGCTATACATGGGTGCTCGCTGCAGATTTGCGCGAATTAAATCGTGTACGGCCGCATTGGTATGAGTGATATAACACGGCAGCTGCTCCACCTGCAGCCGCTCGTTTAAAAACGAAAAGGGCTGGGGAGATTGATCCCCGGGCTGGATTTCCGTTTTCGAGTAATCGATCGTACGTCCGTTGAGGCGCGGGGGGGTCCCGGTCTTAAAGCGGGCCAGCCGCATGCCCACACGCCGCAGCGATCCGCTGATTCCCTCCGAGGTGCCCTCGCCCGCGCGGCCACCTGCCGTTTGTACCTCCCCCGTATGCATCAGCGCCTGCAAAAAAGTCCCTGTGGTGAGGACCACGGCAGCGGCTCGGTACTCCGCTCCGCCGACAACACGCGCCCCCACCACCCGCCAGCCACGGCTCGTCTGTTCCAGCAGCAGATCCGCCACCACCTCCTGACGTAAGGCGAGATTGGGCTGCGATTCTACCAGTCGCTTAATCTCGGCCTGGTACAGCCTTTTGTCGGCCTGTGCACGGGGGCTGTGCATGGCCGGGCCCTTACGACGATTGAGCAGCCGAAATTGAATGCCCGTAGCATCAATGGCCTGCCCCATGGCCCCGCCGAGGGCGTCGATTTCGCGGACAATTTGTCCCTTGCCCACACCGCCGATGGCCGGGTTGCAGCTCATCTGCCCCACGGTGTCACAATTCGTCGTCAGCAGCACCGTCTGGGCCCCCAACCGAGCCGCGGCGAGTGCGGCTTCCGTCCCCGCATGCCCGGCACCAATTACCAACACGTCGTAGGCGTAAGAATTTGCTGGCATGATGCGTTTTTTGTGATTGCGGACCCTCTCGCCTCCAGGTGGCTGGCGACCTCGGTATGTGCGATATTTTATCACACCTGCCGTGGGGGCGGCAGGGTCCGGCCGGCCTTCTAAGAATCGCAAGTCGAGGAGGGCAGGGGGTGGGCACCGGAGGTGGGTGGCACCCAACGCTGGTAACGATTTTAGTAGCAGTATTATGGGGTTCCAGTCATTCCCGCGCAGGCGGGAATCCAGTAGCAGTGCCAGTGGTCTAGATTCCCGC
>CAMYJY010000184.1:1044-5526 GCA_947258835.1 uncultured Pirellulales bacterium | reverse complement strand
CAAGCCGCGCGGCCTCGAGCGGGTGATCGGCTGGAACCTCCTGCTCTGGCCGCTTCTCGTCCCGGCTCTGGTGGTGCTCTTCTACTGGGGCGCGTCGGTTTACCAGGACGACGTGGTCAAGGGCGGCTTCTTCCGCATGCCGGATCAGGAGAAGCTGATCTTCTACATGCGGATGGCCGACGGCACCGATGTCGAGGTGACCTCGGAGACGATGCTCCGGTTCGAAGGGCTGCTGCTGCCGATTCACGACGGCGCCGAGATGCGCGCCACCGTCTTCGGCAACCAGGCCTATATGGAGGTGGAGTTCGACGACTACCTGCTGACGACCGGTATCCCGCTGCTCTACCTGGGCGAAGAGTGGGGCATGCTGAACGACTATGAGTTTGTCAAAGACCCGGCCAAGGCAGGGGACTCGCGGTGGATTCACCGCCCCAAAATGCGTTGGGACTACCTGCAGGAGTTGGACGACCGCATCGAATCGGGGAACGGCTCGATTCGCAAACATATTTTTCGCTCGGTCCAAAAACTGGTGGCGCTGCGGAAAACACTGCCCGCGCTGGCGGGTCAGGAGATGAAGCTGATCGGGATGTCCAACGATCATGTGCTGGGCTACAGCCGCCAGCGAGCAGGGCATCACATGATTGTCTTGGCCAATTTCTCCGAGGAGTCGCAAACCGTCGAGGGCAATAAGCTGCGGACCGCCGGCCTGGGCCGGTTTTTCCAAGATGCGATTAGCGAGCAGGAATACCCCACCTCCAAACCCTTGCTCCTGGAGCCGTATCAGATTCTGTGGCTGAATCGGATTTAGTCGTAGGCTGGGGGCGAAGCCCCACCTTTGTCAAATTACCACAATCCACCAGTTGAGAATTTTGAACCACGACGAAACAACGGAAACAACGAATCAACATTGGATCAATTTACTTCTGCCAGCACGGCCTCCGGCCGTGCTGGCAGAAACTGCGGATATTATGGCAGACAACCGACGCATCCTGGCTACCGACCTAGACGGAACGCTGATTCCGCTGGCGGGCAACAAGCAGAATCAGGCAGATCTGAAGACACTGGTTGACGCATTGCAGCAGGTCACGCTCGTCTTTGTGACGGGACGTCACTACGACTCCGTGACGGGTGCCATCGAGCGATTCCAGTTGCCCCAGCCCGATTGGATTATTTGCGACGTCGGCACGTCCATCTACCCTGGGGGGACCAGCGGCGATCAGCCGCTCCGGGCCTACCAGCAGCATTTGGCCCAGCGGATTGCCCCCATGCCCTTGTCGACTTTGCGGGAGACCCTGCAGTCGATCGACGGACTGCGACTGCAGGAAGAGGAAAAACAGGGCCAATTTAAACTCAGCTATTACGTGGACGCGGAGCAACTCGAACGCATCGCCGGACGGGTGCGCCAGGAGCTCCGCCGACACCACGCGCCCTACACCATTATCCACAGCGTGGATCCGTTTACTGGAGAGGGTTTGCTCGATTTGCTGCCGGCGTCCGTATCCAAGGCCCACGCGCTGGACTGGTGGGGTAAGCATTTTGGCGTCGACTCGGAGGCGATTGTTTTTGCCGGGGACTCCGGCAACGATGTGGCAGCCTTGACGGCAGGGCATCGCGCAATCGTAGTGGCCAACGCCGCTGCGGAGGTGATGCGGCAGGCAACCGATCAGCATCGCCAGCGGGGCTGGCGGAACCGACTGCTGTTGGCCCGCGGCACGGCCACCAGTGGAGTCTTGGAGGGTTGCCGGTGGTTCGGCTTGATCGACCACGACGAGCCGCCCACCGCCCCGCTGGGGGCCACGCCCATCACGGCGGAGCAGACGTACTTTCGCGTGTGGGCTCCGCGGAGACAGACGGTCGCCGTCGAGATTGTGGGGGACCCGAACACGCGTCATCCGTTGACCCGGCAGGCCGCGGGGTACTTTTGCGGCATCGTCCACGTTGGGTGCCAGGCCCGCTACCGTTACGTGTTGGATGGCACGTTCGCGCGTCCCGACCCGGCTGCTCGTTTTCAGCCCCAGGGCGTGCATGGCCCCAGCGAGATTGTCCACCCGCGGGCCTTTCCCTGGACCGATGGGGCGTGGCCGGGCGTGCCGAAGCGGGATCTGATCCTCTACGAACTGCACATCGGTACTTTCACCGCGGCAGGAACTTTTCGGGCCGCGATCGAGCGGTTGCCTGAGCTCGTGGCCCTGGGTGTGACCGCGATTGAGGTGATGCCCGTCGCGCAGTCGCCAGGACGTTGGAATTGGGGATACGACGGCGTGGATCTGTTTGCCGTCCGCAATACCTACGGTGCACCAGACGATTTTAAAGCGCTCGTGGATGCGTGCCACGCCTGCGGCTTGGCGGTGTTCCTGGACGTTGTTTACAACCATGTGGGTCCCGAGGGCAATTACCTGGCCGATTTTGGTCCCTACTTCTCCAGCCGGCATCACACACCGTGGGGCGAGGCATTCAATTTTGACGGACGCCACGCGCGGCACGTCCGCCAATTCATTATAGAAAATGCGATCCGCTGGATTGACGAATATCACCTGGACGGTTTGCGCTTGGATGCGGTGCATTTCATGCGGGATGATAGTCGGCCCAGTATTTTGGATGAGCTGGGCCAAGCCGTGGCGGACTATGCGACCTCGGTGGACCGCGTGCTGCACCTCATGGCGGAAACAAATATCCATGACGCGGAATTGCTCGGCGCGGAGAACGGGCAAGCCGCCTATGCCGCAATTTGGTGCGATTGTGTGATGCACTCAATCTACACGCACGCCTTGCCCCAGCTGCAGCTCACGCAGCGAAAGTACCGCGGCGGGGCGGACCTGGCGCTGGCTCTGGAGCAAGGCTACGTTTATAGTTGGCACGGTCGCCGGCCCGTGCGGGTCCCAGCTGCACGGCGGCGCGGTTTGTCCTCAGCGGTGGGGAAAGATCCGATCGCACCCTTGGTCACGGCGTTGCAAACGCATGATAGCGTCGGAAATCATCCGCAGGGAAAACGGCTGCATCAGCTCACCTGCAAGGCGTTCCAGCGCGCGGCGGCCGCCCTCACCATGTTGTATCCTAGTATTCCGTTGATTTTTATGGGCGAGGAATTCGCCAGCCCTGCGCTCTTTCCCTTCTTTGCCGACTTCGAAGACACCCGCCTCCGGCAGGCGGTTGATGCCGGACGTGCCAGCGAGTATTCCCAGCGCACTGGGGAGGCTGGGCTGGCGCCCTCCGATCCTCAAGCATTTTTTGCGGCCAAGTGCCACCATCAAGACGCGCGGGACGAGGCCATGCTGGCCTGGTATCGGGACCTGATCCAGCTGCGGAAACAAGGCTTGGCGGAGGGTTGGCTGTGCCCGTTACGGCTGACCACCACCCACGTTGCCGAGCGGGATCTGTTCTCATTGCGCTTTGCCGGCCCCGAGGGGGGCGACGTGGTGGTGCAGGCCCGACTGCCAGGCGCCGCCAGCCAGTCCACGCCCTCCGTCGCTGTCAGTGGAGAACTACTGCTCTCTTCGGAGCCTGTGCGCCGCGACGACGACGGTCGCGTCTTGCTCCCACCCAACCAGGCGGTTGTGATGCGCTGCGCGCGGGGGTAGGTTGCCCGGTATCTGTTCATTTTGAACAGAAGTCAACAGAGTAAACGGAGAGTAGATCCTCTGTTCTCTCTGCGCCACATCGATAACAACCTAATTTACCACGTGATCAATCGGAGAACAAGCATGCGGGTTTTCATTCGTATTGAGCTTGATCAGCTTCTGATCCCGCGGCTGTTCGCCGGGGACATAGCCGGTCATCGCAGAAATGCGGGGAAGTACTGAATATTGCACTTGCCGTAGAGGCATGGTCGACCACGTCTCCGACGCTTCGGTAGGTTCCGCAAATCTGAAAAACGGAACCGCTGTTTTCCAGAAAGCGCAGGCTAATAGAAAAACCCCATAGGACTACACCTGCGGAGGTAGTCCCAGGTTTCTGTTTTTTAACCTAAAATCAGCAACACTTAAGCTGAAAATTAGTTGGCAATTCTCACAACATTGTCTAATATAAGTGGAATGTCCTGCACGGCCCACTACACAGTCGCACCTCCCCCTGGGAGGCTGGTGTGAACCTCCTTGCCAACAGCTTTTTCGAGAGCGGGAGGTTGTGCGTCTGCATTAAAGATACTCGTGGCAAGGTGCTGCATCAAAACCAGGCCTGCCTAGAATTATGTGGCGATATGTCATCCGCGAGATGCAAGAAAGGGTGCATGCGTCATTATGTTTTTAGCGAGAAAACGGCCGACCGGGACGAAGGAACCCGGCATTTTCCCAATCAACGATTGGGCGGCAGGCATTATGATATTGTCTTTATCAACGACTGCCAGCACCTAACGACTCTTTTATACCCTTTGGAAAACAAGTATCACGCGGAAGCCAGTTTTTTTTCCGTATTGAAATTGACCAAGCGGGAGCGACAAGTCGTTGGCTTGGTGGTCCACGGCTACACGAACGCGCGAATCATTCA
>CAMYJY010000184.1:0-1032 GCA_947258835.1 uncultured Pirellulales bacterium | reverse complement strand
AAAGGCACCTGAACAATATCTATAAAAAACTGCCGCCGGGAGTTTTTTTACGCTAAAAACTCGTGTGCCCGCCTGACGGCAAAGGCCTGCCACCCATACGCCGTCCACGCCTGGTGTCTTTTTCCGACGGCACCTTTTCTTTCAACCTCCTAGAAAACTGGCAGGGAGGGCCCAGCGGCTGGCAATAGAGGCTGGCTTCTGCCTAAATCCCCCACGCAGCCCAGCTTCCGTTTGATCTCAGGAAAATCGCCAAAAATGGACCCGGGGGGTGCATGGAATTTCGGCTAGAGATCTGCACACTAAGTAGGCCGTTAGATGTTTTGGCACCCAGGCCCTTCCTGACGAGGTTTGGAATTACCAGGTCTGGAAACTAACTGCCTGTGAGTAAGTCGCGTGGCCACGCGGGTGTGATGGTTCGCGTCACGGCGGCATGTCAGTTCGTAACGCTATAACGATCATCGAAAAGGTAAGTTGTATTTTTACCTAAGTCGATGGATGAATGGAGCGCGAAGTCATGGCTACTAAATCCAAGCGTCGCAAAGTTAAATTCGCCCCAAACAAGTCCAGTACCAGCGGCCGCAAAAAAAGCAGGGGTAAGCAAAACAAACGCAGTCGATGGTTTGCCGCCAGAATCATGGATAGCTTTAGGAAAACACCTCTGGCGCAAATAATGGAAGAGATTGCCTGGGGAAAGCGGTCAGCCGCTTCGCAGGGACCCAAGCGCGGACTCTTCTTTGAGTCCCTTGCCTTTGAGTCGCTTGAGCCGCGTTTGCTATTAACGGCTGATCCGTTTTACACCGCTGCCACGGCTTCTGAGATGAATCTGCGATTCTCATTGGCAGAAGACGGCGGTCAGTTGGTGCAATTATGGGACAATGACGAATTAAAAGCCAAACAGAAAGTCACTGATGGTGGCTCGATATGGATACAGGGCTCCAGTGGGAGCGATACCTTGACGTTAGGAGACAGTCTGCTGGACATCAAGGGCAGCCTCAGTATTACGTTTAATGCAGGGGATCAAGGTACCAATGG
>CAMYJY010000183.1 GCA_947258835.1 uncultured Pirellulales bacterium | reverse complement strand
GGCGGTGGCTTGCAGGGCCGCCAACCGCAGAATCGCCGTGGCCTCGCCCTCCAGGGAGGCGGTTCGGCGGCCAGTGAGTCGGCGGTGGAACTGGGCCTGGCCTGGCTAGCCGCCCACCAATTTCAGGACGGCGGGTGGCGTTTTGATTTAGAGTCTTGCCCCCAGTGTGGCGGTGTTTGCCGCAACTCGGGATTTGTGCAGGCGACCACCTCGCCCACCGGGCTGGCCCTGCTCAGTTTCCTGGGCGCCGGCTACACGCAACGAGCTGGCCCCTACCAAGAGACCGTTTCCCGCGGACTGTACTACTTAGTGGATCAAATGCTGCTCACGGCAGATGGCGGCGATTTGCGTGATCAGTCGATTGTCTCCGAAAAAAACGACGGCATCTTGCTGGTGCGGAAAAGTGGCGACATGTATTCCCACGCCATTGCGACCCTGGCCTTGTGCGAGGCCTACGCCATGACCCGCGACGAAAATCTGGCCGCTCCCGCGCAGCAGGCCGTCGACTTCATCGTGCACGCCCAGCATGACCAAGGAGGCTGGAGGTATCGGCCCGGCGAACCGGGGGACACCTCGGTCACCACCTGGCAGCTCACGGCACTCAAAAGTGCCACGCTCGGCAAACTAAAAATACCGCGGGAAGTCTGGTACCGGGCCTCGCATTTTTTGGATGGCGTGCAGGAAGATCGCGGGGCCAGCTACGGCTACCAACTGCCCTCCAGCCAGCGACGTTCCATGTCCGTGGCGGGACTCTTCTCACGGATGATGTTGGGGTGGCCACACAATCATCCCCCCCTGCGGAAAGGTTTGGCGCGGATTGCCAAGCAGGTCCCGGCCGAAAATGACATGTATTTCAACTACTACGCCAGCCAAGCCCTGCACCACTTTGGCGGCCCCGGCTGGAAGCGTTGGAATCCCAAGATGCGGGCCTACCTGGTCGACTCCCAAGCCACCTCGGGCCACGAGGCGGGCAGCTGGTATTTTGAGGAGGCCTGGAGCAAGCGGGGAGGGCGGCTGTACACCACCACGCTGGCTGTTCTCACGCTGGAAGTCTATTACCGGCATATGCCCATGTACCAACAGGCATTTATGAGCGAAAGTCCGTAGGCCACGACGGTATTTGTTCATTTTCGGGGCAGGAGTCAACAGACCGCGGGTGGCATCGGTTGGCGCTAGCCTACCGATGTGACGCAGTCACAAGAGGTTCCGCATCGTGTTGCCAATTCGCCACCTGCGCTCCGGCCCACTGTGGTGTTTGGGCCACACGGATGCGGCCCAGGGCTGGCGCAAAAACAGCCCACCCGAAGACGCAAACCCATACCCCAAATAGACTTACAACTTCACCTGAGACCGACCCCGGTCATCGGCATGCGCTCTGCAATAAGGAATCGTCAACGACCAGACGATCCTTCGGCCACAGCAGAGACCGCCCATGTCACGCCATACTCGATCCGCTTCGCACGTCCCTCGCCCAGCGGTCCGCAACCGCTCCCTCCCCACCACCGGCGCTTCCGCCAGCGACCGCGGCTTATCCGCGGCAGAGCGCCCGCTCGCAGGGGACGACGCCAGCGATGCGGAGGCCTCAGAAAACGGTACGGCCGCGATTGAAGATCCGGTGCGGATGTATCTGATGCAGATGGGTGAAATTCCCATGCTCTCCCGCGAAATGGAGATCTCCTCGGCCAAACGCATTGAGAGGACGCGAACTCGTTTTCGGCGCACGATGCTGTGCAACGACTTTGTCTTGCGAGGTGCCGCGGAATTGCTGCAACACGTGCTGGAAGGAAAATTGCGTCTGGACCGCACGATTGAAATTTCAGTGACCAACACGGCGGAGAAAAAGCGTGTGCTCAAGCGCATTGGTCCCAACCTGGTTACCATTCGCAGCCTCTTGGCACAAAATCAAAAAGACTTCTGCGTGGTGGCCAACCGGCACACGACCCCAGCCAAAAAAAGAAACGCCTGGCGACGTTTGGTGGTGCGCCGCAACAAAGCCGTCCGGCTGGTGGAGGAGCTCAATCTCCGCCTGCAAAAACTGCTGCCTGTAATGAAACAGCTCCAGGACATCAGCCGCCGGATGACCACCGTCAAACATCAGATCCGTCACCCGGAGCAGATGGTACACCCCAGCCAAATCCACGAGTTTACCGCAGAACTGCATCAGCTGATGCGGATCACGCTGGAAACCCCTCAGACCTTAGCCACGCTCACCCAGCGGACAATCGCCCGCAAGGAGGCCTACGATGCGGCCAAACGGGATTTGTCGGCCGCGAATCTGCGGCTGGTGGTTTCCATCGCGAAACGCTATCGTAACCGAGGGATGAGTTTTTTGGACCTGATTCAGGAGGGCAATACGGGTTTGATGCGCGCGGTTGACAAATTTGAACACGCCCGCGGTTATAAGTTTTCCACGTACGCCACCTGGTGGATTCGTCAGGCCATTACCCGAGCCATTGCCGACCAGAGCCGCACGATTCGCCTGCCGGTGCATATGATTGATACCATGAGTAAGATTCGCAGCGTGACGACTGATTTCGTGCAAACCCACGGACGCGAACCCAATCCGGAAGAAATTGCCGAGCATGCCGGCTTATCCTTGGAAGACGCCAAATGCGTTTCCAAAATGACACGTCAACCGCTGTCGCTGGATCAGCCGGTGGGCGACCACGAGGACAATTTCTTCGGCGATTTCCTGGAGGACCAGTGCGATGAAGACCCGCTCTACGACACCAACATGGAAGCGTTGAAACAGGGTTTGGAAAAAGTGCTGGATGAGCTAACCTACCGGGAGCGGGAAATTCTCCGTCTGCGGTACGGCCTGGCCGATGGTTCCCCCCATACCCTGGAGGAAGTGGGCAAGATGTTCGCAGTGACTCGCGAACGGGTGCGGCAGATCGAATCCAAGGCCGTCCGCAAGCTGCAATCCCCGTATCGCTCCCGATCACTGCATGGATTTTTAGATGGCGTGGAACCCACACCCATCGAAGCCGTGTAGCGGTCCCGACCAGCACATTTGCCAGAGGAAATTCCATCATGTGGATTGAGGCTTGCCAGGAAGTCGACTGCTTCATGCACGGGCTGATAAAACGCAACCCGGGCGAGCCCGAGTTCCATCAGGCGGTCCGCGAGGTTGTGGAAACCCTGATGCCCTATGTGCTGGAACATCCGCAGTACCGGGATGCGCAAATCCTGGAGCGGATGACCGAACCGGATCGGATTGTGATCTTTCGCGTGACCTGGGAAGACGACCAGGGCCAAATTCGTGCCAATCGTGCCTGGCGGGTCCAGTTCAACAATTCGATTGGGCCCTACAAAGGTGGCCTGCGATTTCACCCCTCGGTGACCCTCAGCATTCTCAAATTTTTGGGCTTCGAACAGGTCTTTAAAAACAGTCTCACCGGCCTGCCCATGGGAGGCGCGAAGGGAGGCTCCAACTTCAATCCGAAAGGCAAGTCGGATCGCGAGGTGATGCGTTTTTGCCAGTCTTTAATGACAGAACTGTTCCGTCATATTGGCGAGGACACGGATGTGCCGGCAGGCGATATCGGCGTCGGTGCCCGCGAGATTAGCTATTTGTTCGGACAGTACAAACGCCTGGCCAATCGCTTTACGGGTATCTTGACCGGGAAGGGTCTGGCTTTTGGCGGCAGCTTGGTGAGAACCGAGGCCACGGGCTACGGTTGCGTGTATTTTTGCGAAAACATGCTGCACGCCCGCGGCGACAGCCTACGCGGCAAAACCGTGCTGGTCAGTGGCGCCGGCAATGTGGCCTTGTATGCGGTGGAAAAGGCCACGGAGCTGGGAGCCAAGGTGCTCACGATGTCCGACTCCGGGGGTTTTATTCACGATCCCGACGGCATCGATGCGGAAAAACTGGCCTTCGTCAAAGAGTTGAAGGAAGTCCGTCGCGGGAGAATCTCGGAGTACGCGGAGAAATTTCCGCACGCCACATTTCATGCCGGCGAGCGTCCCTGGTCGGTACCTGGCGAAGTGGCCTTGCCCTGCGCGACCCAAAATGAAATCAGTGCCAGCGACGCCCAAACCCTGCTGACCAATGGAATCCTGGCAGTTAGTGAGGGGGCCAACATGCCTACCGAACTGGAAGGGGTCCACGCCTTTTTGGACGCCCAGATTTTATTTGGTCCGGGGAAGGCGGCCAATGCGGGCGGGGTGGCGGTCTCCGGACTGGAGCAGAGCCAGAACTCGCTCCGTCTCTCCTGGAGCCGGGCGGAGGTGGACCAACGCCTGCAAACCATCATGCGGGACGTGCACACCAAGTGTGCGGACCACGGTACCGAGCCCGATGGCACGATCAATTACGTCCGGGGTGCCAACCTGGCAGGCTTTGTCAAAGTGGCCGACGCCATGCTGGCCTATGGGGCTGTTTAGGCGTTGGGCAGATGAGAACTTACCCATCGACAGCCCAATGGAGTCGCTTCGCCGGGATTTTCGATTGGGCAGATGAGAACTTACCCATCGACAGCCCAATGGAGTCGCTTCGCCGGGATTTTCGATCACGCGGCAGGTAAAAACTTACCTGCCGCTCGCCTTAACTTCCGTTCAATTTCTCTCACGCTGGGAAAAACTGTCAATCTCCAAACGCATCAGTTCTTCGACGACCTCGGTAGCAGACTCGGGACGTCGGAGGGCGTCTTTAGCCAGCAGACGATGGATTAGCGCAGCCACGTCCGGGGGCAGTTGGGGAACCGCGCGGCGGATGCACGGAGGCTGCGTTTCCCGGTGCAGCCGCACCAGTTGATCCGGCGCACTCGCTTGAAAGGGCAGCGCCCCCGTGATCATCTCGTACAGCATCACCCCCAGGCTATAGAGATCGCTGGCAGGCGTCGCGGCCAGGCAGGAAGTTACCCCTTCGGGTGCCATGTAGCTGAGAGTTCCCAACACGGCGCGGCGGGACCAATGCTGGGCCTCGGAAGGGGCGTGGGCAAAGCCCAAGTCAATCAGAGTGGCATGACCATCCCCCGAAACCAAGACATTGCTGGGTTTGATATCGGCATGGACCATGCCGACCGAGGTATGCAGCACGGCCAGTGCTTCGGCCACTTGCCGGGCAATCCAAAGCGTGATGGGCAACGGCAAACATCGGGCCGTTTCTGATTCACCTTGCTGCAGAATCTGGGCCAGTGGATGTCCGGGAATTAACGGGGTCACAAAATAAAACGGTGCCGCTTGGACTTGGGCTGAGAGCACGGGCAGGAGGTGTGGATGCGAAAGCTTTTGGCCCAGCCAAGCGGCCCGCCGTTGCATCTCAATCGCCTGCGCGTCGCGCCACCATTCCTTGCGGAGCATTTTTACGACGTAGTTGGCCGCCTGCTGCCCACCCGCGTCGGCCGGGCGTGCCAGATACACGCGCGACACTTCGCTCTCATGCAGTAAACGAACCAATTGCCAGGGACCAACCCGCCCCACGGCCCGCGTGGCGGCAGACTCGGTATCCGCAAAGTTGGCGCGGGGGGGTGAAAAACTCTCTACAGTTGCCATGCTGAACCTTGTCTCCTGACCGGTGATTCCGTGGCTTAAAAAAGAAAAGTGCGCACCCAGAGCCTCTAAGCCCTGCGCGCAGGTGCTGAAGTCCGCGCTTGTCGATCGCTGGGTGCCACTGCTGGCTGGCCCCAATCCCGTTCGGCACAAGATTTGGGCAACCGTCTGCGCGCACCGACAGCAATTCACTCTCCTCTCAGCCTTTCCTGTGGCAGCAAATGAACCACGACGAAACAACGCAACGACGAACAGGGACTTAATTTTTCGTAATACTTCAGCCATCTGCAGTAGTCAGGTCGTAAGAGCAACCCCTTCAAAGTTATGCTCAGGCTTAAACTTATCTTCAAGAGGCAGTTGCACTTACGACCAATCTTTCGAGCAGGCTGCGTCATTTGGCTGAATAGTAACAATTTTTCGTTGATTGATTCGTTGTTTCCGTTGTTTCGTCGTGGTTCAAACACCACCGCCAGTATCGACACCCTGTCGGCCAGGGCTCAAGGTCCAGCCACCTGACCGGTATAACTTAAAGCGGCGGTGGGAAGCTGGTGAATTAGGCGGGGGTTTAACTTCAATGACCGACGTATTTTGCCAGCACAGTGCGGGCTACCGCCGGGTCATCCGTGCCCCCCACGATCGTGCGTCCATCGGCAAAAATAGTCAGCTGGTAGCCGTCCACCGCCAATCGCACCAGGAAGGGATTGCTGGTCACCGGTCCCACAGCCCGCAGTTTTTCTGCTAGCACGGGCAGTTCCAGTGGCCCGGTAGCACCCGCCGCAATTTGCACGGCGTTCTGACCGCACAGCCGCGTGGCGGCCGCCCCTCGCGCACCGCGCAGCCAGACAAATTCTTGGCGACCGCAGGTGAGGCAGTCCGGCTGACGGCTCCTGGCCACACCCACTGAGCGCAATTTATTCTGCCACAAATCCACCACCGTCAGCTGCCTGTCCAGCGCCGCCTGCTGGCCACTCAGCAGTTTGATCGCCGCCATCGCCTGCAGGGCGGCCAGCAGACTGACCACCGGCAGCAACACACCGGTGGTCTCGCAGGTAGGCAGGTCGGTCGCTGGGGGGGGCGCGGGCATGAGGCAGGACAGACACGGCGTCTCGCCAGGAACAATCGTCATCGTTTGCCCCGCGGCACCTACGCAGCCGGCAAAAATCCAGGGAATGCCCGCCGCATGCGCGTAATCGTTGAGCAAGTACCGCGTCTCAAAATTATCGGTGCCATCGATCAACAGATCCACACCCTGGGCCAGCTGCGAAATATTGCCCGCCTGCAAATCGGCCACCACCGGATCGATGGAGACCAGCGAATTCACGGCCGACAAGCGGCTGGCTGCCGCCACCGCCTTGGGCAAGCCCTGGGTAGCATCCGCTTCGTCAAAGAGCACTTGTCGATGCAAATTTTCTAGCGTCACAAAGTCGCGGTCTACAATCCGCAACCAGCCCACGCCAGCCCGTACCAAGCTATCGGCCACCGCGCAGCCGAGCGCACCACAACCACAAATGAGCACCCGCGCGGTCATTAACTTGTGCTGGCCGGTGGCACCGAGCGGAGCAAAACGTTGCTGGCGCTCGTAGCGCTGGGGCAAATCCGCGGGCGAGTTCATGGCATGTCCCCGGGGATCACGAAGTAGCCGGCCAGGTCAAACGCCGGTGCCAGCTCTTGCTGCAAACGGTCACAGGCCCGCCGCGAAAATTCTCCCGGCGCACGATCTGCCTGCCCGCGCATGACCAGCACAGGTTTCGTCGCGGAGGCCAACCAAGTGGGCGGTGTTTCGCCCGGTCCTATTTCTACCGCCCACAGATCGCCATCCACACCGGCAACCGCGGCAGCTGGTGTCTGGGGAGTCAGGCACGTGGCCAGCAAAAAATTATGCGGCTGCCGCTGCCACAACGCGACCTGGGCGGGCTCCGCCAAAACCACCAAGACGGCAGCCGCCCAGTCGTAACCCCAGCCACCGCTGTTGCTGCACGTTAGCCCACGCAGGTCCACCACCAGCGGCACGCCCCAGCGGCTGGCCTCTTGGCACAGCGCCGCCTCCGGTTGTGCTACCAGCAGAGCCAACTCGGCCACTCGGGCAGCAGCAATCACGTCAGCAGTTGGTGCATCGGCACCAACCCCTCGCAACACATACCGTCGCCGCTCCCAAGAGACATGGTTCCCCTCCACGGCCCAACGGCGGAGGCCAAGGCAGGTTTCCAGACGGTCGGTGGTATGATCAGCGGCTGTCAGTTCGAGCTGCACATCGTAGAGAAAAGGCGACTGGGGTGTCCAATAGCACGGATCGGGCAAGACGACTTCGGCCAAGCACGGCTGCCCCGCGGCACGGGACAGCGGCTGCACGGCATAGCTGGCCGGCAAGGTGCGGGCCAATGCACTGGAGGGCCCCCGCAGGTGACCGGCGATCTGCACGATGTCCGACTCGGCTGGTGCGCTGAAGTAAAGGCGGGCGGTCGTATCGGCGGCCAGTCCGAGCTGCCACCTCAGTCCCGTGGTGGAGATTTGCATCTATGCCTCCTCCTGGGCGGCAGCAGCGCGGCGGAGCTGGGGCGCTAAATACTTGCCCGTGAGAGAGTCCGGATGATCGGCCAGTTCTTCGGGGGTACCGCAAGCCACCACCCGGCCGCCGGCCGCGGCCGGTCCGGGGCCCAACTCGATAATATAGTCGGCCGCTTGCATCAGCAGCAGATTGTGTTCCACCACCACCAGCGTGTGGCCCATCGCCAACAGCGAATCAAAACAATCCAGTAACTGCAACACATCAGAAAAATGCAGGCCCTGCGTCGGCTCATCCAAGACAAACAGGGTCCGTCCGCGGCGGGGAGCCGCGATGTAGGTGGCCATTTTCAATCGCTGCGCTTCCCCACCGGAAAGCGTATTGGCGGGTTGCCCCAACCGCAGATAATCCAGCCCCACGTCCAGCAGGCATTTGAGCCGCGCCAAGATTTTGCGTTGGCCGCGGAAAAAGGCAAAGGCTTCTCGGACTGTGAGGTCCAGCACCTCGGCAATGTGACGCCCGCGATATTTTACGTCCAGCACCTCCCGGCGATAGCGTTGGCCCTGGCAGTCGTGACAGCGGAGATAGACATCCGCCATCAGACGCATGTCGATCTGCGTGAACCCCGCTCCCTGACAAGCCTCACAGCGGCCCCCGGCCACGTTGAAGGAAAAATCACCGGCCTTCAAACCGCGGGCCTGGGCCGCGGACGTGTTGGCAAACAGCGTGCGGATGGGAGCAAACGCCTTGATATACGTCACCGGATTCGAGCGGGGCGTGCGACCGATGGGACTTTGGTCCATGAGCACCGCATCGTCAAGCTGGGTTGCACCTTGCAGCTCGGTGTACGGCGCTCCTGGCTCCACCTTGAACTGTAGCTGTTCGGCAACGGCCGGAAATAGTGTCTGCTGGACCAGGGTACTCTTACCGGCCCCACTGACACCGGCCACCACACACAAGACACCCAGCGGAAATGGAACGGTCAGATCTTGTAGGTAATTCCCCCGTGCGCCTTGCAGCCGTAGCCACCCCTGATTGGCGGGGCGCCGCTGGCCCACTTTCCCCACCGTCCGCTGGCCAGCGAGCCACTGTCCAGTGCGACTGGCCTGACTGCCTAGCAGCGCTTGCGGCGGGCCCTGAAAGATCACCCGGCCCCCGTCCGTTCCGGCTCCCGGGCCCAATTCCACAATGTGGTCGGCTGCCACCAACAGGTCCGGTTGGTGCTCCACCACGACCACCGTGTTGCCGCGATCCCGCAGTTGATGGATGGCCTGGACGACTGCCGGCATGTCATGGGGGTGCAAACCCACGCACGGTTCGTCCAGCACGTACAACATACCCATTAGGTTGGAGCCCAGGGCAGCGGTCAGGGCCACCCGCTGCGCTTCGCCCGTACTGAGCGTAGCGAGCGGACGTGCCAGCTGCACATGGCCCAGCCCCACCTGCTCCAGATACTCCAGTTTGGTGACGACTTGCTCCAGCAATAGTCGCCCGAGCTCTTGCTGTGAAGAGGACAGTTTTAAGTCGCGAAACCAGGGCAGTGCCTCGCAAATTTTTAGCTCACCCACCGCGGCCAGACTGAGCCCACCCCAGTGGACCTTCAAGGCCACCGGAGACGCATTGGTTCCTGCAGACGTATCGCACGAGGCATCCAGGCTTACTAGCTGAGGCGTGGGCGGCGGGTAGTCGAGATTGCAGGCCGCGCAGCGGAAAAATTGACTGAAGCGGCGCTCCAGCCAGTCGCGACGATCCAGAGTCCGTGACCGAACCGGTGTGTCTTCCCCGCCAGGGGCTTCACGAGCGTCAAGCCACACGACACATCCGCCGTGGCCTGCTGCCAGCGCATTTTCTAGCGAGTCGCGTAGACGCAGCTCTGCAGCAGTCGCCACCACCAGCCGATCGAGCAGACGCAGCTCTGCAGCAGTCGCCACCACCAGCCGATCGAGCACCACCTCCACAGCCGGCGTTCCGGCCAGCACGGCGTCATCTGCCATTGCCAAATCAATCACTTGTCCCGCACACACCACCCGGCGATAGCCGAGGGCCAGCAAATCGGCCAGCCAGGCTGCGTCCTCTTGCGCGTCATCCCGCGGAGTGGCAAAACCAAGCATCAGCTTGGTGCCTGGCGGAAATTGGGCCAGCCAAGCGGCGGCCGACTCCGCGGAGTCATGCGTTACGGGCTGACCACAGCCGTGACACATAACGGTCCCCAGGCGCGCCCAGAGAACTTGCAGTGGCTGGTTGATCTGCGTGGCACTGCCCACCGTGGCCCGACTCGAACGCGCCGCATGTTTCCGCTCTACGCCCAGTGCGGGTGGCAGACCGGTGATGCTGTCGGCGGCCGGTTTATCCCACTGCTGCAAAAACTGACGCGTAGCAGTGGAGAAACTCTCCATGTAGCGCCGCTGGCCCTCAGCGTACAAGGTATCCAGGGCCAGGCTGGTCTTGCCACTGCCACTCACGCCGCACAAGGCGATCAGCTGGCGATGCGGGAGGTCCAGATCGACCGCACGCAGGTTATTGACCGAAACTCCGCGGAGACGGATGGCCGTTGGGTTTGCCGACTCAATCTGGGGCACGGGGTGGGGTCGTTTGGGTTCGAGGCGAAACGTTTTATTGTCGCACGGGAATCCAAGCGGTAAACCCCTGAGGACAGCAGGGGCGGCCCTCTGTCGGGCCTTAGCCGATGGGCGATCGCCCCGGTTCCGTGAGACGCGTCAGAACCGGGGCTATCGCCCACCGGCTCATGTGTGGGCAGGGCTCTCCTTGGCTGTTGGTAGCACGTTGGCAGCCCTGCCGCACTGTGCTACAAAACAAAGCTTGCATCTCAGCAGCAGGGATAATCAGCTCGTGACAACCGATCCCCAATCCGCTCTCGACGCCCTCCGCGAAGAAATTCGCGCCCATGATCGTCGCTACTATGTGGATGCTCGCCCAACCATTTCGGATCGCGACTACGACCGCTTGCTGGACCAGCTGCAGCAACTCGAAGCGGCCCACCCCCACCTGATCACTGCCGACAGCCCCACGCAGCGGGTGGGGGGTGAGCCGCTGGACGGTTTTCGCCGCGTCGCGCATGCCCGGCCCATGCTATCGATCGACAACACCTACAACCAAGCCGAGCTGGAAAAATGGGCCGCACGTTGTGGGCAGGCA
>CAMYJY010000182.1 GCA_947258835.1 uncultured Pirellulales bacterium | reverse complement strand
CCGATTGCCGGGCCACCTCCCAAGGTAGTAGCTGGACGCCGCCCGAGGTGCTGACCAAATAGTCGCCGCGCCGTTTCACAAACGAGGCCTGCGAAGCAACGCTCTTGGGCGCCGGATATTGGAGTAACGGCTGCTGGTGCGTTAATGCGGGGAGGGCGAGCCCTGCTTGGTCGAGCAGCCGTTCTTGATCCATGAGGGCGGCCACCACTGCCAAGTCCATCGCATTCCGCAACTGGCCGAAGATCGAGTCCTGATCGCAGAGATCACCATAGCGGTCCGTAAACGTGTGGGCCCACCGCTGGGCGGCCCCACTGGCCTGGTTCGTGCCGATCCGACGGCCTTGGCGGTCGAGGTGATCTTGTTCGGTCAGGCACTGCACGCCCTGGCCCCGCAGTTCCCAGGCCAGACCTGCCGCATCGCGCGCCAAAGGTAGATAATGCGGAGCCAACCACCACCGCGGGGACACCTCGGCCCGTCCACGGCTGGCCTGCAGCAGCGTTAAAAAACTGGGCATCGCGTCCACGGGCGCTGGCTCAAATCCCATGGCCAGGCGTTTCATCCGAAAATCAGCAGCGACCAGCGTGCGGGCAAAATGGCTGGTGGGCGGCACGCCCGTGATGGAAATCACCTGCCGCCCCAAGGCCGTTTCCATCTGTCGCAGCGTTTGCGTTACGTTCTGACCCGGGCCCGACAATTTGCGGGAGAAGGCCTGCAGTCGTTGGATCCCGGCCGGCGTCGGATCGATGGAGCAGGAGATTGGTTCCAGTACGTCGGTAGTCCGCGTGCGGAGAGCGACCATCAAGTCTTCCAGCAGCAGCACGGGGCGTCCGGAGGTGAGTCCTACCACGTTGCCCAGCCGGTCCAGACGCCAGCCCTCTGCGGGACCGGCCAAGACGACATCGCCCTGTTCCGGGTAGACCAGCACAAACTGCACACGTTGCAGTCCGGCCAGGTAGCGCACCGCTTCCGGCAGGGGTTGCTGGGTGGCTTGGAACTGGGCCAGTTGGCCTTCGAGCTGTTTTAGAGAGACCGCTCGCAAATCGGTCCAGGGGCAGAGATCCGCAGGGGCCTGGGCCTGGGCCCGTTGGCGAACGTCCGCCAGCCGCTGCTCCTCGGCTTGGGTAGGAATCGCCAACACGCCCTCCGCATCAATGGCGATACCGCCCACGGCCTGCTGTACCAGCTGGGCCTGGGCCACGGGAAGCGCGAGGCACGCGCAAAGCAACAGCACGGCGCACCAGCAGGAGGGCTGCAGTAAGGACGGGTAATCGTATCGCATCAGCTAATCTCTCCGCGGCTCACGCCGCAACCACAGGGGCTGGGGCGGGTGGGTGGTAGACGGTGGGCCGGTTTTGCGCCATGTTGCCATGGTCAGAGGGTTTCCAGGCATACCTCTTCGCCATTTCCGTCGCTCGCTTGCAATCTGCACGGTACCTCCAGGGCCGAATCCAGCCCTGGAGCACTGGACAAGACGCACCTGCAGATAACCTCCAGGGTAGTCACTGGCAGCGGCTGATTCAACAGTTTTGCCGCTTTCCGCCCCAGAGGCGGCGGCTTGCTCCGCCCTGCTGTGTAGCCTTTGTATGGATTATAGGGGCCAGTTGCCACCCGCGCTCCAAGTTGAGATAATGCATCAAGAGCCTAACGAGGCCCGGGCCTCGAACCAATGCGAGCTGCCGCTCGGAAGACGTTTGCCCGCTCCCGTTGGTCGCTACAAAAATTTTGACTCAAATACAACAATTTTGGCCGCATCAGGGGACTAACTGCACGTCCCCCCACCATTGCGTGCTGCCATCTTTTTCGGCCGCTGGACACCCCCAGCATGGTCCTGGGGCAGGCTCTTAACTTTTGCTGCGGCAATCTTTCATGCATGCCTACCTGATAATTCGAGACGGCAACCAATGGGCGGATGTCGTGCGGCTCGTACCTGGTGAGTCCGTGACCATGGGGCGGGCCCCCACCAATACGGTGGTGGTCAAGGACGAGCGGTGTAGTCGCAATCATGCCGAGGTGTTTTATACCCAAGGACAATGGATTATCAGAGATCTCCAGAGTCGCAATGGAACGTTGGTCAGTGGCGAGCAACTCAGGCATGATCATACCTTGGAGCCGGGCGATATTTTGCAGATTGGCAATTCCCATTTGGCTTATGTGGAGGATTTATCGCAAGCCTTTCCAGAAACCGGCAGTTTATTGAAGGCTTCCAAAGCTGTTGCTGGGCAGCCCTCCGAATTGGGCACCGAGACCGCGGATGTGGACAGCATTTTTGAGTCCTTTGAGCCCACCACGATCACGCATCGCAAGAAACAGAGTCGATTTTTAGATGAACCCTCGCTGGCAGATACCGACGAGTCCTTCCCCAAAGTGGGTCGGGCCGCGGCCCAGCTGTGTCGCCTCGCCTTTGAACTGGCCCAAGCGACCGATGTGGTTTCCCTGGCCAAGGAGGCCCTCGGCGGTTTGTTTGCCGGCACCCGTGTCGATGCGGGGGCCATCTTGCTGCGTCAGCGAGATGACGCGGGGAATCGCAGGGGTGAAGACTTGGAGATGATTGCCTCCCGGAGCGATAGTGCGCATGCCTACCATCGTGTTTCTCCCTTTCTGGCGTCGACCGTGTTGCGCGATGGCCAGGCGGTGATGGCTCGGAATGTGATGGATGACAGCAATCTGGGAAATCGCGACAGCCAAGGAGAAATCCTAGCCACCAGCGTGATTTGTGCTCCCGTCAGACTGGGTGGGGCCATTTATGGCCTGGTGCATCTCTACACCACCAGTGCCGAAGTGACCACCGACCCGGATGACTTAGAGTTTACGCTGGCCGTGGCGGACACGGTGGGGGTGGCGCTGGAAAATCTCAACCGGCGGCAAGAACTGGCCGAGAATCTGAACCAAGTGCGCACGGAAAATGTCCACTTGCGTGAACAGCTTGGTGTGCAAAGCGAGATCGTGGGTTCGAGCGAGGTCATGTTGCAGGTTGCGCGGCAGATTGCCCGCGCCGCACCCAGCCGGGCTACGGTACTGATTCGTGGGGAAAGCGGCGTGGGCAAGGAACTGGTGGCTCGGGCCGTGCATTTTTCCAGCCCGCGCGTGAAGGCCCCGTTTGTCTGTTTGAATTGCGCCGCCCTTTCCGAAACCCTGTTGGAAAGTGAGCTGTTTGGTCACGAAAAGGGTTCATTCACAGGGGCCACCGAGCGCAAGATTGGTAAATTTGAGCAGGCGGATCAAGGCACCCTGATGCTGGATGAGATTGGTGAAATGAGCCCCAACATCCAGGCCAAGTTTTTACGCGTGCTGGAGGGGCATCCGTTTGAGCGCGTGGGGGGCAGCGCACAAATCCAGGTGGATGTGCGGGTGATTGCTGCCACCAATCGCGACCTGGAAAGAGACGTGGCCGAGGGAAAATTTCGCCGTGATTTGTACTTCCGCTTGCACGTGTTGGAAATTTTTGTCCCCGGATTGCGGAAGCGATCGGAGGACATCCCCGAGCTGGCCGAATTTTTCTTGCGTAAGTTTTCTGATGAAACCGGTCGCAAGATCAAAGGTTTTACGCCACGGGCGATGGAGGAATTGCTGCGCTATCGCTGGCCCGGTAACGTGCGGGAGATGAAGAATGTGATTGAGCGGGCGGTCGTGTTGGCACTGGGCGAATACGTCGATCATGAAGACCTGGTCTTATCCACGCTGAACACGGCCGGAGACACGGAGTCTGGAATCTTTGCGCCGGTAGGACCTCAAGAATTCCAGCCCACCTCACTGGCTGAAATGGAGAGCGAGCACATCCGCCGCACGCTGGCCTCCACCGGTTGGAATAAAAGCCGCGCGGCGGGTATTTTGGGAATCGAGCGTTCCACACTCGATCGTAAAATTCGCCGCTACGAACTCAAACAGAACGCCGCCAGCAAGTAGTGCTCAGGCGGGACACTTCCGGCAGCAAGCCAGGGGGTCTCAGGCACTCCCTCGTGCTTACTCGTCGGCAGCTCGCAACCAGGGGGTGATGGTGGGTTCATGCGCGCACAGTTCGGCCGCCGTAAAATACAAGGCAATCTCGCGGGCGGCGGCTTCCGGGCCGTCTGAGCCGTGCACCAAGTTCATTTGCCGGCTGGCACTAAAATCTCCCCGGATGGTTCCCGCGGAGGCCTGCAGGCCGCTGGTGGCCCCTAGCATCTCGCGCACCACGCGAATCGCATCCAGCCCTTCCAGGACGGCCGCCACGACAGGGCCGCCGGTAATAAACTGCTCCAGTGTGGGGTACCAGCTCTTTTCCACATGCTCCGCATAGTGCTGTTGGGCCAATTCTGGCGTAATTTGCAGCATTTTCATGGCTACAAAATTGAGCCCCTTGTCCTCAAAACGGCTCATGACCTTGCCCATCAAACGACGCTGGACACAATCGGGCTTGAAGAGAATAAACGTTTGTTGCATGGAAGGGGCCGGTGGGGGTAGTCTGGGGGAAGGCGAGCGGCGCTGGACTACGGCTGTCCCCTGCGGTTTTCTATCGCGGAAATTCTCAGAGAGTTTTGTGGGGGCCACAAGCCAATGCCCAAGATGACCATCAGACAACATTTTGAAGCCCCCTTGGAATGGGTCTTCGACACGCTCAGTGATTTTGAAAATGCCGCGCGGCACGTGCGTGGCATCGATCGTATGGAATTGCTCACACCGGGGGCGATTGGAGTCGGCACACGATTCCGTGAAACACGGACGATGTTTGGTAAGCAGAGTTCGGTCGAGATGGAAATAACCGCCTTCGATCGCCTCCATGGCTACACGGTGGAAGGCACGACCTGCGGGAGCCGGTATCGCGCAGCATATCATCTGCTGAGTGATATTGCGGGAACACACGTACGTTTGGAGATCGAAACCCAACCGATTCATTTCCTGGCCAAGCTGGTTGCACCGTTGGCCTGCTTGATGCAGGGGAGCATGAAAAAGTGCTTGCTCAATGATTTGGAAGATATCCAAGCCGTGCTAGCGACCAAAGTAAGGAGCTAATCTGGGATTTGCCGACCATGGGGGTCTTGCTCCGGGGCGGCAACTTCGGCCTCCAGCTCACGCTGCATTTGCTCGCTAATAAAATGCTCCACGCGATGGGCCGGTTCGTGCACGTGATCCAGGGGCAGGCCGAGGTGTTCGACCAGATAGGTTTCCCACAGCCGATGCGAGCGGACCAGTTGGCGGGCCTCCGTGCGGCCGCGAGGGGTTAATTGCAAGCACTCCCCTGCCCTGCGGAGATGGCCCCCGCGGAGCAGTGCGGCGACTCCCAGCCGCGATAGCCAGCCACCACCGATGGCTCGGCGCGCTTCGGCCGAGGTCATTTGCCGAGCGCTGCCCAATTCTTCAATACGATACAGCATGCCCAGCAAGTCTTCACGGACCACCCGCAAAGACACTTTCAAGTTATTCAAGACCGTACTGCAGATTCCATAACGGGGCGAACAGAACACCGCCACCGCATACAGCAGCCCCGCCGCGACGGTCATCATTCCGGCGATATTCGTATCCCAGTATTGGGCAGCATAAAAACCCAGTACGGCGGACAGGACGCCTACCAGCGCCGAGATCGCCACCATGGCGGCGAGGCGATCACTCAGCAAATGGGCCGTGGCGGCTGGCACAATGAGCATGGCCACCACCAAGATGGAACCCACGGCCTCAAAAGAGGCCACCGTGGTCACGGACACCAACGTCATCAAGAGGTAGTGGATGGCCGTGGCCGAAAGTCCCATGGTCGTGGCCAGTGCGGGATCGAACGAGCTGAGCTGGAATTCCTTCCACAGCAGGAGCAGCACGGACAAATTTAGCAGCAAGACCAGGCACGTCGTAAACAATGGCCGGGGAAGACCACAAATTGTCTCCGACAGCACGACCAATTCCAAAGATCCTTCATAAACGCAGGCCACATCAAAATGCCCCACCACAAACTTTTTTAGCAGCACAACTCCGAGGGCAAACAACGAGGTAAATACGACACCCATGCTGGCGTCCGTCGGCGTCCGCGCGTACTGATGGAGTGTTTGGATCAGGAAGGTGGTCAACAGCCCCACCGCGGCAGCGCCCACAAACAGCGGTACGATGCTCAGTGAGTGGGAGAGCAAAAAGGCGATGACCAGACCGGGAAGGACGGCATGCGCCAGGGCATCTCCCATCAGGCTCATCCGTCGTAGCACGAGAAAACAGCCCACCAGGGCGCAGGCCACATTGGTGGCAGCACCGGTGAGTAGTATCCAGGCATCGGACGATAAGGCGATGGTCGGGGTCATGGCGTACTGGATTCCGAGGGACCCTCCAGTTGGTGCGGCGAGTCGGGGACGGAGGTGATCGTATTGGGGAGGCGACCTTCCTGCTCCAGCTGCTGTTCCAGTTCCACCAGCAGGGCAGCGGGGAGCAGGTGCTCGACATCATCGGCATCGCGATCAACGTGATCGGGGGCAATGCCTGCATGCTGCATCAGGTACATTTCCCACAGGCGGTGGGCCGTGGTGAGTTCCGCGGCCCGCTTCAGTCCCAGAGAAGTCAACCGGACGGTTTTATCTTGGCGTTCGACAAAGGCGTCCGCCTCGGCGGCATCCAATAACTTAGGCAGGGCGCTCCAGTGGCGGTAATCCTGGAGCGACTGCAGGGGGAGCTGCTGCCGTGCTGGTAAATACGGCTCATTCAGTTCGTAAAGGGAGCGGAGGAGGTGTTCCCGGGCGATGCGGCCGCGCAATTGCCATTCGGAGCGGAGCCGAGCCACTACGCCTCGCTGGGGGGCCAAGACGAGCGAGAGCACAAACAGGCCCGCTGCGGTCAAGACAATCGCGGCCCCAGCCGGCAGTCCCCGCCCCAGTTGGGTACCGCCCACGGCCGCCAGCATTCCACACAGCCCGGCCAACACCAGCAAGACTTGCAGCCGATTGGTCCACAGCCGCGCGGTGGCTGCCGGCAAGATCAGCATGGCGGCCATGAGAATCACCCCCACGATGGGCAGCCCGACGATGGTGACCACGGTCAGAGCAGCCATCAAAGTCAAATCAATCTTGAGGGTGGGCCACCCTTGCGACTGGGCGAAATCAGTATCAAAACAGACGAGTTGAAATTCCTTAAAGAAAAAAAACACCAGCGACAAAATGACACCCGCGACCACGGTCAGTAGGACCAAATCGTCGGAGAGCATATTGGCCGGCTCGCCAAACAGATAGGAGTCGAGTCCCGCCTTATTTCCCCCGATGTGCGGTTTTTGGATGACGGAGAGAAGCACCACCCCCACGCCAAAAAACGTACTGAGCACGATTCCAATCGCCGCATCTTCCTTGGTGCGCGTCCAGCGGACCAGCCAGGTGACGGTGGCGATTGCCAACAGGCCGCTGGTTAGTGCCCCCAGCGAAAGCGCCCACAAATCGCGGGTGCCCCACAGCAGGAAGGCCAGACAAATACCAGGCAGGGCAGCGTGAGCCAGCATGTCGCCTACGAGCGAGCGCCCGCGGAGGACCGCGAAACTACCGATCACGCCGGAGATCCCACCCAAAAGGGCGGTGCCCAGCATCACTTTCTGGCTGAGATTCAGGCTGTCAAAAAACAGGGTGCCCATCATCGTTGCGGTTCCCGCTGCCGCATTGCTTCGGCCGCTTCGTCCAAGATCGTGAGCCGCCCTCCGTAAGTCAGGTGGAGATTTTCCTGGGTGAAGGTTGTCTCCACCGGACCGCAAGCGACCAGACGCATGTTGAGCAAGATGACATGATCAAAATAATCGCGGACGGTTTGCAAGTCGTGATGGACCACCAAGACCGTCTTGTGGGCCGAACGCATGGTCTGCAGTAATTTAAAAATTGCCGCTTCCGTGGCGGCGTCCACGCCAGCGAAGGGTTCATCCAAAAAATACAGCTGGGCATCCTGGGCCAGCGCCCGCGCTAAAAACACCCGCTGTTGCTGTCCGCCCGAGAGCTGGCGGATCTGCCGATTGGCCAAGGCGGAGATGCCCACCTGCTGCAGGCAGCGGTCGACAATAGCATGTTCCGACCTGCCCGGGCGACGCAACCAGCCCAAACTGCCGTAGGTGCCCATCAAAACCACATCCCGCACCGTCACTGGAAAATCCCAATCCACCGACTCGCGTTGCGGCACGTAGCCCACGGCTTGCCGCTGCTGGTGGTAGGGTTTGCCGTGGATTTCTACTTTCCCACTGGCCAGTGGCACCAGCCCCAGCGCCGCCTTGATCAAGGTGGTCTTGCCCGCGCCGTTCGGGCCGACAATGCCGACCAGTTTTCCGGCGGGGATTTGCAGATCGATATCCCACAGCACAGGCCGGCGCTGGTAGGCCACGGTCATGTCGTGAATTTCTAAGGCAGTCGTAGACATGGTGCACTTTCTGAGATAACGGCCGGAGGCCGCCATCTCAGGAAGGAAAAAGGGAGCGCTTGGCGGCTAAATACATGAAACTGCAGTCGACTCACATTCCTGACAATCCCGCGACAATGGTGTGGACGTTATGGCGGATCATGCCACGGTACGTGCTGGTGGCACTGCCCGCGGGGCCAAGGGCGTCCGCATACAGCTCACCTCCATGGACCACTTCCCAGCCAGCAGCTCGGCAGGTTTCTACCAGTGCGTCCACGGTCCGATGCGCGATCGCCGACTCCACAAAGACCGCGGGGATTTGGCGTTCGATCAGCAGCGTTTGGATTTCTTCTTGGTGCGCGAGGTCTTTTTCTGCTTCCGAGCTAATTCCCTTCAGGCCACAAACCTCGATACCGTAGGCAGCGCCAAAATAGCCAAAGGCATCGTGTGCCGTGACGAGCAGACGCTGGGCTATCGGAATTTTGGCAATTTCTGTTTTGCAGAAGGCATCCAGCTCCGCCAGTTCCTCCCGGTAGGCCCGGGCACGACTCTCGTATTCTGGTGCATGTTCTGGATCAAATTTGGCCAGCATGGTCGCTACGTCCGTCGCGCAATCCGACCACAAGGCCACATCGTGCCAAATGTGTGGGTCGTGCGCGGTAACCGGGTACGTAGCTTGGGTCCGGGCCAACTGCACGAATTTATCGGCCATGCGACCTTCGAGATGCATGCCGTTATAAAAGATGGCATCGGCGGTTAGCAGTTTGTCGACATCCGCGGCCGTGGGACGGTACAGATGCGGATCGACGCCAGGCCCCATCAGCCCTTGGACCTCGACCTGTTCACCTCCGATGCGCGTTAACATTTCCGCGATCATGCCTGTGGTGCAGAGCACCTGGATCGGATACTCACCATGAAAGACATGCCCCTCGGTGGCAGAGTGGTTGTGCAACTGGGAGTCGGTTTCGGCGCAGCCTAGGAACCCCCAGGTGATTAGCAAGCAGAGAGCCAAGGCAGCCTGCCGCCAGAGATTATTGAAGTCCGCAAGTTGCATAGTGGCTCTGATTGAAAAAGCGAAGGGGAGGTGGAATATGAGACGTGGTCTCAATAAGTTACCTCCAGAGACGATGGCTGCCAAGCCCTTGTGTTAACTTGTAGAGAACATCTGTTCTTCGTGGTCTCTGTATACCTCTTGTGACTGCGTCACATCGGTAGGCTTCGCCAACCGATGCCACCCCCACGTAAGCGCGTTTTGGACCACAACGGGTAATTCTA
>CAMYJY010000181.1 GCA_947258835.1 uncultured Pirellulales bacterium | reverse complement strand
CGTCATTCCCGCGCAGGCGGGAATCCAGTCGCAGTCGCAGGCAGCCTAGATTCCCGCCTGCGCGGGAATGACGTGGGTTCTGCGCGGGAATGACGTGGGTTCTGCGCGGGAATGACGTGGGTTCTGCGCGGGAATGACGTGGACGACAAATGCAGGGCACGCAGGCAGCCTACTATCTCAAGGGATCATCAAACGATTCCAGATCCAAGTCCGCCAGCGGCCCTAGCTCGTCCAGCGGTTTGTCCAGCACGTCGCGGAGATCGGGCGTCAGCTGGCTGGCTTCCTCGGCGTCGGCCGCACGCACGACCATCCGATTGCCGCGAACCTCCATCACCACCACGGGCTGGTCCTGGTCGATCGCCTCCCCCTGACTAACGGCATCGTGGTATTGACCGTCCACAAGCACGGAACCCGCGGGGAGCATTTTGGACTTGGCAACGCCCACGCGTCCCACCAGTGCCCGCCGTGGGTCCGTGGGGGTCATTTCACGGGCCGTGGGCAACTCACCTAAAAAAGATTTTCCCATCGGTGTCAGCGGCCACACTTTAAAGGCCAGGGTAACTGCCGCTGGCACGGCGACCAAGTTGATCACCAGGAAGGTCAGTCCGGTGGTCATATCCCGCCGAAAAGCCATCACCAAACTGGCCAGGATGGCCAGCGCCGCGCACATGCTCAAAACGCCGCCGGAGGGAAGGAACACCTCCAACACCACCAGGCCGCAGCCGATGAGCATCAGGATAATGGCCCAGGAGACAGGATCCAAAACGGTCACAAGATTTCCTTCTGTTGAGGGCTGTGGCCCCGCCGGGCGTCAGGCTGGACCCACCGCACGGACGACAACACGATTGGCGTGGGCAGCGATCACTACCAGGGGTGTACCCGCCGCGAGTGCCCCGGATTCGGCAATCACATCGACTAGTTCATGCGCGATTTCTGCTTTGCCCGAGGGCCGCAGCGGGGTGGTGGCCACTCCCTGGAGACCTAACAGGTGGCTGTAGTCTACCAAGGACTCTCGGTCGCTGAGGACGGCAATTTCCTCGGCCGGAGGTGGCTGCAACACAATGCGGCGAAACAGGGGTGCCTGCGGCAGGTACCGGCGGGTCAGCAGGGCCAAGACCATCACCACCGCGCCTGCCAGAACAATGTTGCCCACGGACCGCGTGAGCTCGGCCACTTGGGCTGAGTTCTGCGGCAGCACAAACGTGAGACTCGCCAGCACTAATGAAGCCAGCACCAGCCCACCGCCCCCCAGGCCGAAGATGCCAAAACCTGGCAGGACAAAGATCTCCAGCAAGATGCAGCAAATACCGGCCAGGAACAGCAGGACTTCCAGCCAGCCGGCTGTACCCTGCAAATAAGTGCTCCAAAAAAATAGCAGCAGGCCCACCAGGGCCACAAAGGCCCCCACCCCGACGCCGGGTGTCCGCAGTTCAAAGTAGATACCCCACATGCCCATCGCGAGCAGCACCACGGCAAACCCCGGTGAAGCCAGGGCGGCGACGAACTCCAAGGCCCAGTTGGGCTCCAGCACTGGCGGGGGCTGCTGCAATCCATAGATCGTTTGCAGCTGGTCAAAGTTCTCCACGCATTGCCAAGCCAGTCCTAATTTTGCAGCGCGTTTGCCATCCAGGCTCAGCGGTGCCTGGTCCGGCTGGACTGGTTGGCCTTGCTGCCACTGCTGGTCCGGCTCTCTCTCGGCGGCCTCCTCGGTGCTCATGAGGCAAATAGCACCCGTTGTTTTGTGCCGGTATTGAAATAATTCTACGGCTGGATCGAGCATTGCCATCAGCAGCGACCAATTTTTTTCCGCCCGGGGCGCCAGCGATTGGCGGATCGAAATCCGCGCGGGGTCAAGTTGCCGCTCTCTGAATTCCTGCTGGGTCTCTGCCGCCGCGTCGGGCGGCCACGCGCTGGATGTGCCGAGCCTGGCAGCGGGGTGCATCACCAGCTGCTGGCAGGCCAAGGCAACCAGCGCCGCTCCGCCACTGGCTTCCGCCGGCACATAGGCCACGGTGCGCACCGTATTGGCATCCAGCCCAGCCAAGTAATTGGCCAGACGCACGCAGGACGCAATATCTCCACCGGCACTGTCGATCCGTACGCCCAGCCAATTGGTCCGGCCTCGTTCTAACTCGCGGCCCACCATCGTTTCGATACGACTCACCAGCCGAGCATCAATGGCCCCGGTGATGTCCACCACAACAGCTTGCCAATGTTGGGCCAGTCGATCTCGTTCGTGGAGCATGGCCACCGGCACGTCGAGCGCCAGGGCCAAGCTCTGCTTGTTGGCCGCCAAATATTTTACGAATCCGAACTGCCGTCCCTCGCGCCCATCAAACTGGGCCTGACTGCCTGCCGGGACCAGGATTTTTTCGTCAATGATCTCACGCCGCTGGCTCAACTCGGCCAAGTCCTGGCGGAGCACAAATTCGGTGCCCACTTCCGTCTCGACTTGCAGCACTTCCGCCGCAGCATCGATCATGCCGATCGCCAAGGCTACGGGAATTGTCCGCCGGGTTTCGGCAATCTCACGATACGCAGCCACCACCGTTCCCAAGATCGCACCGGGCGCTGTTTCGTCGGCTGCTGCTTCACCCAACAATGCGGTGGGCGCCATGACAATCTCTTCGCAGGCAATGGCCAACAAGGAGCCGTGCCCGCGGATGGTCCGCGGCGCGAAGGCCACGGTTTTGACACCTGCCATCTGCCGGCTGCACAGAAAACGGGCCAGTGACAGGACCCGCTCAAACGGACTGCCCGCCGCGGCTACACCGGCTGGCGGCGGCTCCAGTTGCAGCACCAGCAAGGGCCGGCGGGGGGCGGCAGCCTGTCGGGCCTGAGCCAGCAGTTCGTCGGTGGTACGGGCCAAGGTTTTTTGCAAGGCCTGGTCCGCGTTGCCCGTAATCGGTAGCCGCACGCGCACCAGCGCCGCCGGCACACTTCCCGCGGCCGGCTGCTGATCGTCAGCGGCGATACCCGCAGACTGCGACAGCATGCTGCCCGCCCAGAATAGCATCAGGGACGACACCGCGATTCGTACGTACCGTACACTGGCACTCATTATTTAGACGACCTCAAGCACAACCATGACTGCACACCCGGCAGTTCCAGCGGCGGGGAAAAACGTGCCGCCTACCGGGGCATCCGTAGCTCGCTGCGGGCATCTTGGGCGGCAAGCTGCGGATGAGAACATCCTGACAGCACCCTCACCGACATTCAGTACTTCCAAATTCCCGTCCGTTCCCGCCAGGGCCCGGGGCAATAAGCCGCCCGGAAACCGGCGATTTTGGCAGCGAGCACTTTGCCCGCACTCGGCTGCATTGGCCAAATTTGGAACTATCGACATTATAGCTCACCAGGCAGGTCCGCAACCAAGAAACAACAGGTGGGGACCGATCGCGCCCGGAGCACCCGCGGTGGCTACCGCGGCGCATGGCCATAGTCCGAGTGCAAGGCCACACGCATGTGCCCTGCCGCCGCCTGCTGAAAATCGCCCGCCGGCGTGGTTTCGTCTTGGTTCATCTGGAGCGGCCCCTGCAAACTAGCATCGATCGTGCGGCACGTGGCGATTTGTAGCACCACCTCCCCAGAGGCTTTGAGTTCTAGGGCCTGTTCCGAATGACGAACAGCAGTGATCGTGGTGGCAAAAACCGCGCAGGGCTCCCCGTCGACTTCACGAGTCGATTTCAGCTCCAGTTGGCAGGAGTGCGCTGGTCCCAAGGTCGGATCAAACCCCATCATCTCCGCGGCAACCTGAGGAGGCACATCTAGTTTCTCGCCCACCGCGAGGGAGCGGCCCTGGAGATACTTCGCCAAGGGACTGGGTAAACCCAGGGTCTGCAGGTTGCTATGCACAATGACATATTCATCTTCCGGTGGAATATGCCCCGACGTATCTGTCACTTGGAGTTGCTCGCCCTGGCGGGTGACCCAATAGCTTTTCCCTTCCACCGACTCCACTTCCTCACTCTCGGCTGGTGCTGAGTTGGGTGAGGACAGACGGGAGATGGGAAAGAACACGTGCGCCCGCCGCACGCGTCCCTGGTTGACTTCGGTAACCTCGATAAACCGCTGCTGCTCGCGGTGCACGGCGGCGGTGCTGTGGTGGGCCACTTGTCCCGCTTGCATCACGGTCGTCTCGACCTCAAAAGCCAACTTCACATGCTGTGCCACGCGATCCCCCACGCGGGCTGCCTGCTGTCCAAACGTCACCTGCTCGACCAGGGACGAAGTCGTGCTGGGAGCGGCGACCACCGCTGGCTGCGCGGATTCGGCCCCTGCCACTTGAGACAGAGACACCACACTCGCCAGCACGGCACCACACCAAAAACATTTTTTTATCGCACGTCCCAAAACTGTCTGGTGCCGCCATCTTTCCCGACCGCCGGACACCTCCAGTGTGATTTTGGAATAGGTTCTCAGGAACATCGACGCCTCCCAGGGCGGCAGGGCCGCCAACCAAAGCGAGCTGCCGCTCGGAAAGCGCTTGCCCGCTCCCGTTGGTCGCTCAAATTTGCGCAAGATTCAAAGATTTT
>CAMYJY010000180.1 GCA_947258835.1 uncultured Pirellulales bacterium | reverse complement strand
TGACCGCTTCGATTCCCATGTTGCCCGAGCTTACCAACAAGACATCGGCGGTCCGCGGGTTTTCGTAGAAGCGCTGAAACAACCGCTCTGGGTGGGTCATGACCAGCACGCGATAACCTCTTTTTTTGAACAGGTCCCGCAACAGATCTTGCATCTTGGTGTCCGATTCCACCACCATCAGCCGTCGCGAGGCCCCGGTGGCGTCGTGTCCTTCCTGGGGGCTGTTGTCGGTCGGCGCGGCAACTCGGTCGGCCGGGTTTTCCGCCACGCGCTTGATTGCCAATTTTAAATCAGCCAGCATTGCCCCTGGTGTTTGGTAGCGTTTGTCCGGGTCGAACTCGAGGGCCTTGTTGACCACGCGGACCATCGGGAAAGGTAATTCCGGAGCAATTTTGGTGATGGATGGAATGTCCTGATAGCGTGATTTGTTCAGTCGTTGGGCCCGATCGCGAGTTTCGCTCATGGGCGGCTGTCCGCACATCAGCTGGTAGTAAATGCAACCGGCAAAAAAGATGTCGCTCCGCTCATCCCCTTTCCGCACACTGGAGGATCGTTCGAGACCCGCGTAATCGATGGCCCGCTGGTTGGCCCCATCGCTATCTTCGTTCTCGTTGGCTCCCAAACCTGCCAAGCCAAAGTCAACGAGTTTGGCGACTCCGTCACTGGAGAGAATCACGTTGGACATTTTTAGGTCACGGTGCGTGATTCCTTTTTGAAAGGCGTAACTGAGACCGGCCACCATACCGGCGGTGATTCGCGTGGCCTCCGCGGGGTCGAACTTGCCGCGAACTTTGAAGAAATCGCGGAGGTTATGACCTTCCACAAAATCCATCACCAAGAAGTGAACTTTGCCTTTGGAAACGACCTCGTGAATGGCGACGATGTTGGGGTGCTTTAGCTCTCGCCCCAACTCCCCCTCGCGGCGGAAAAGTTCTGCCTGCTCGAGGTCCTCGCTTTTACTTTTTCGCAGCACCTTCAGGGCAAATAGCTCGTTGGTGTTGACATGAGCGGCTCGGTACACGCGGGCGAAGGTACCAGCCCCGACCAGATACAGCACCTTGTAGTCGCCGTAGAAAAAACCAGTGCGAAAACCTTGCTGCAGCCGCTCCAGCTGAAAGTTGGTGACTAGGCCACGCCGGACGAGCGCCTGCTGGAGCTGTTGGCAGGCAACATTGTGCGTGCCCAGCTCACCCCAGATCGAGCGGAGCTCCGACTCTTTGACAATGTTGACATCCAAAGCTCGCTGGGCCAGTTCTTCTGCTGTCAGTTGCTGCGCCATGGCGTGGGTTAGCTTTCATGCTCTTCCAGCTTCAGACGATACGCATCACGCTCGCGACGCGTGGCCTCTAAATCAAACATCAGATACTTCATGTCGAGTCGTAACTGACCGAGGGCATCTTGGACCAGCGATAGTATTCTGCGTCTCCGCTTCGTGCTTTCCACAACCGCATCCACCAAGGGTGCTAGCTGAGCCGCAGTTGGATTCGGCAGACGGTCAAGTGCTGCTACCAGGCGTTGTAGGTCGGCTGGTAGCTGCTCAGCATCCGAGGTGCGGGGGGTGCTGCTAGGGTAGCTGCTCATCTTGGGTCTTCCTCCAAAAAGGTGTTAGGTTGACAGGGCAAAAAAGCACAGCCCGTGCCGAAGCGCGTGCAGTCCCTGGCTCTCCAACGCAACTGATTATATAGCAAGAACTTGCAGCTCTTCAACGGGTTGGGTATTGATTTTCTGCAGCAGCGGACATTGATGTCTTTGCACCTCAGATTGAGCTGGCTGATGCACGGAAATGCTGTTATAAGCTTGACTTACGTCATTTTCCGGGATTCATACCGCATGTTGCACCTGGGCATCATTATCGCATCCGTTTTACTGCCCCTTAGCCGTCTGCCGCTGCCAACCTTGCCGACCGCGTGACACCCCCGGTGTCGTTGTGGGATTGGCACTTCGTCGGCTGGGACGACTCTGCTTATGTTCGTGCTAAGAAAACACCCGTTTTCCCGCAGCTGTTGGCTGTGGTGGTTGGCAAGTTTGTTGGTGGGGGGCTGTGCGCCCTCGGCCGGGTGGGGGCAGGAGGCTCGGCCCGCGCCGGTCTTACTCGACAATTTTGCTGGGCCGCAGGTTGCGTGGCGACTGCTGGACGGGCAGGCTGGGGTCCGGGTCACCTACCACACGATGGATACCCGTCTGGGCCAATTTGGCGGCGGGGCCGAACGCTTGGGGCTGGTTTGCCCGGCGGGCAGGTCCGCGCGTGTGGCTTATCGGATTCCACCCGCTTCGGTGATTGACGAGTTGCAATTTACGGCTCGGGTGTGGGGCAACCGTCCCGGGCTGCGTTTGGCGGCTACCGTGGTGTTGCCGCGGAGTCTTGATCCGTCTACGGGGCGACCGCGCGCGCTGTTGGTGCGCGGCCAGGCGGCCGATCGCCAGGGGCAGTGGCGCCAGCTCCAGCTGGGCCAGCTCCCAACTGCGGTAGCTCGCCAAACACGGGTGGCACGGGTGGAGCACGGCAGCCAACTCGACGAGCGGGGGGCCTACGTCTCACAAATCATTCTCCTGGCTCCGGGGGGGCCCGGGGTGACGGAGCTGGCCATTGATCGTGTGGAAGTTTTTGGCGTCGTGAATGCCCAGGTGCGGGCTACCCCCGCCGCTTCTCCAGCGGACCCCACCACGGCCCGAGCCAGCACAGCGCCGGTACAGGCCCGGCAACGCCGCGGCCTGGAGGACTTGTTGCGGGTGATCCAGTGGCAAGACGAACCGTTTGCCCTCCTGGCAAAACTAGGATTTGACGGCGTGGGCCTGCAACGTCTCCCGACGCCTGCCGAAATCGAGCAGGCCGATCAGTTGGGCCTGGCCTTGATCTGTCCGCCTCCGACTCCCCGGCAACTTACCAGCCCTACCACGGATCGCCCGTGGACCGCCGTGGCTCTGTGGGATTTGGGAGAACCGCTCACGGAGGAGGCCTTGGAATCAACCCACCGGTGGCAAAAACTACTCAAACGTCACGACCCGGACCCGCAGCGTCCGGCCATGGTGACGACACAACTATTTCCGCGGGAGGCCAGCCGGATTGGCGATGTGGTCCTGTTCCAACCACTCCTGAGCAACGCCAATGGGACACCCCGCGAGTACTCCGCATGGCTTACCGGGCAGCAGCGACTGATGCGCCCGGGGACGCCCGCGTGGACGAAAATCCAGACCCAACCGAGTCCTACGGCAGCTTCGCAAACGTGTTTGCTCGGGCCCAGCAATCCCACCTACGCTCAGCTGCTGGCCAGCACGTCCGCTGCCCTGAGTGCCCAGTGTCGCGGCTTTTATTTTCAGTCGCGGACTTCCTTGGCAGGTACGGATCCTGCTTGCCGGCTGCGGGCCATGACCCTCGAACTGCTGAATCTCCGCTTGGGGCTGGCCCAGCCGTGGATCACGCACGGCAAGCTCAAGGCCGCCGCTCGGTCAACCGTACCCGCCTTGACTGCGCTGGTGTTGCAGGCCGAACAATCGCATCTGTTGGTGCCCGTGGCCTGGGACGACCCGCTGCGACAGCAGCCCCTCGTCACCGGACCGATATCATTTGTCGTGCCTGGGGTTGCCGAATCGTCCGCGGCGTATCTGCTGAGCCTGGCCGGAACACAGCACCTACGCCACGAGCGGGTGACAGGCGGGATCCGTGTCACCGTGGAGGAACTGCCCCACGATGCCTACTTGCTGCTCACGGATGATCAGCGGGCGTTCACGCAAATCAGCCGCTACCTGGACCAGCACGGACCCCGTGCCACACGGCTGACCCGAGAATTGGCTGCCACGCGCTGGGAAGAGGCCGTCAGGAGGGTGCAGCAGGTGGGCAGCGGTTTGCCCGCTGCGCATGCCATCCAGCAACGGCTAGGGCAAGCGCGTCGCGAACTGCAGCAATGCGACAAGTACCTGGACATGCATAGTTACGAGTTGGCCGGACGGCAAGCGCGGACTGCCGCGCAAACGTTGGATTCCTGCGTATCTCTGCTGCCCGCGACTTCTCCTGCGGAGGAGAGCCTGGCCCAATTGTCCACGCCAGTCGAACCGGAGCAAACGTCCGCGTCCCCCACCACGGAGGACCATTGCTTGGTTGGTGGCGGGTTTGAAGATTTAGCCGCCTTGCGGGAGGCCGGCTGGCGACACCAGCAAGCGTCCTTACCTGGGATCACCTCGGCGGTGCGGTTGTCGCCCACGGCCCCCCATCGTGGCAGCTACTGTCTGGAATTGGAAGCGCGTCCACTCGACGAAACCAGGCCACCAGTCGTCGTGCCGGCACCGCCCGTGTGGATCACCTCAGCACCGATCGCGGCGGCAGCCGGGGACCTGGTGGAAATCACCGGTGTGGCACGGGTGCCCAGCCCCATTCTAGGATCCGATAACGGATTGCAGCTCATCGATTCGCTGGGCGGTCCCAGTCTGGCCCAGCGACTTCCGGCCAGCCCGACCTGGCAGCCCGTCCGCATTGTGCGGGTGGCTTCAGCAGCGACCCAGGTGACGGTGACGGTAGCGCTGACTGGTTGGGGGACTGCGCATGTGGATGAGTTGGCGGTGAGGGTGGTGAAGAG
>CAMYJY010000179.1 GCA_947258835.1 uncultured Pirellulales bacterium | reverse complement strand
GGGGACGCTTGGCGGAGCCGGAACTGGCTCTCGCTCCCTTGAAAGGCCTGGTCATCCTGGATGAAATCCAACGGCTGCCTGGTCTCTTCCCGGAACTGAGGGTACTGGCCGACCGACGACCGACTCGCACCCGCTTCCTCATCTTGGGCAGTGCGTCTCCCGATATGCTTCGCCAGGGAAACGAAACATTGGCTGGGCGAATCGCATACGACACGCTCGGCGGCTTTTCTCTCCAGGAAGTCGGCATCAAACATCACTCGAAGCTCTGGCTTCGCGGCGGCTTTCCCAGGTCATTCTTGGCACCAAGTCATGCCAAGAGCTTGACCTGGCGTGAACAGTTCGTGGACACCTTTCTGGAACGGGATCTCCCACAACTGGGCATCCGGATCAGTGCTGAGACACTGGGGAGGTTTTGGACCATGCTGGCCCATTACCATGGACAAATCTGGAACGCATCCGAGTTTGGTCGCTCCTTCGGCGTGGCCGACCACACGGTGCGGAACTACCTCGATACACTTTCGTCTGCTTTTGTGATTCGCCAACTCCAGCCGTGGCACGAGAATATCAAAAAGCGTCAGGTCAAGTCGCCAAAAGTCTACTTGACGGATAGTGGGATCCTGCATTCGCTGCTCGGCCTCAAGACCATGGCGGAGATCGAAGCACACCCCAAACTGGGAGCCTCCTGGGAAGGATTCGTCATTTCTCAAATAACCACGCTGCTCGATGTGCGGCCCAAAGAGTGCTACTTCTGGGCCACGCACGCGGGAGCGGAACTTGACCTACTGGTTGTTCGTGGCAGAAGGCGTTGGGGATTCGAGGTGAAACGAACGTCTTCCCCATCCATCACGCCGTCCATGAAGGCGGCCTTGGCAGACCTCAAGCTGCAACGACTCTTCGTTATTCACGCCGGGGAACACTCGTTTGATATGGCGCGAAAAATACGGGCCGTCGCGTTAGCCGACTTGCTCGACGAATTGAAGCCCTGGTAACTCAAAGTGAAAACAGGTATGCCTCAGGTATGCCTGGTGCCGGCCGGTTTGGGCCGGAAAAGCCCATTCCATCCGCCTCCCAACCAGGTTTCTCGGTGAGCCGCCGCGGTGCGGAAACGGGGGGCTATTTTATCGGGCTTTACCGGCTTCATGGAGGCCTCATTTTCAGTTTGAGCTGGTAAGGTTCGCGAGTCGGCTGGATTCCCCCCCTGCGGGGGAATGACCAACCGAGAAAATGGGTAGGCTCAAGAAGCCGGCGAGCAATCCCGGCCGAGGTCCTGAGCCTGCCTCACCAACTCTTCAGAGCGCCTGTTTGCGAACACGTCGTCGCCAATACCACGTGCCGCCAACCACGATCACAGGCAGGCCCACAGCCAGCGTCACTTGCAGCCAGGCGCTCATCAGCATGATTTTGTGGACCAGTCCGCTGTGCTGCTCCTTGGTCTCGGGTAGCTGGCCGGTATACTTGGCGACGTGATGTAAAAAGCTAACCGCCAGGGATTCGTCGGGGATTTCCTGATGGCAGGCCAGGCAGGTCCCCTCCCGGCTGATGTGCCGTTGTTCCTCGCGGTTGAAGGCCCGTGAAAGCTGAAAATGATGGCCCACCGTCGCCACTTGCCGGCCTTCCTCATCCACAATCCGCGACCAATCGTGATCCAGGTTTTTGATGGGCTCCATCTGGGGCTGATGCTGCTGGGGCAAAATTTTTCCGTCCACCGTTTCCAGATCCACAACATGTTTTTCATTCCAGGGACGGGTGGAGCCAATCCCTAGCCCCAGCGCCTTGCGGGAGGCGTGGCAGGACTCGCACGTGCGGGCATTTTTGGTGGTGGTGTGCGGCTGGGTGGGACTCATGTCAATTGCCAACTGACCGTCCTCGCTGCGCTCCAAACCCGGCTCGACCTGATAAATGTGGTTCAGCAATATCGGCTCGCCATCTTCTCCAATAATCGTCACCGCAGGTTGGCAGCCGGGAGCCAGGGGCGTGACGCGGCCCTCGCCATTGATCCCCAGCATGGGCTCTTCCCAGCGAAGATAGGACCGCTGCTCCGTGACCTTTCCCGGAATGATCGTCTCGTACCCCGTTTCTCCCCGATCGCTACGATACGCTTCCTCTTGGTGCTGGCGGCCGGCTGCCACCCAGTCAAAACCTTGCCGTGACTCCGCACACTCGGGGCATTTTTCTTTTTGCGAATAATCCACCTTTACGTGGCACCCATAGCACTGCGGGGTCCAGCTGGAGTGGCACGTATAACACTCCATCCGGTCCAGATGCTCGGCCACGCCCTGCATGGCCACCAGCCCCCGCTGGCTGATGGCATTTTCTTCCACCAGTTTCTTCAGGGGTTTTAACCGCAAGTCCTTGCCTGCCGCCGTGTGCACCACGACTTCGTCCCCGACGCGCACCACGTTTTCATAGGGATTCCCCCGTGCGGTGCGCAAAAATCCGTCGCGCGGGGCGTGGCTGGTCCCCTGCCGCGTATGCTCCAGCTGTTCCTCCGCCACCCCGCGGGCGGGCCCCGTCGCGGGCTCCATTGAAAACTCATCCATAAACCCCAGGGGCAATTCCCAGGGGTATCTGTCGGGCGTGCCGTGGCAGTCGGCGCACTCGATTTGCACCGAAGCCAGATTGGCCGCCGCCAAAAAACCATCGCTGTGGACGTCGCCCGAGGTGTGGCAGTCCTGGCAGGTCATCCCCTTCACGTAGTGCACATCCTGCTCCATGGCAATGTAGTGTTTGGTGTGCAGGGCCGGTTGCTCCCCTCCATCGGCCGCGTAGGGCGAGTGGTACGGTGTTTCCATCAGCCCCTGAAAGGACACGCCAATCCGCTTGCCGCGATCGTGACAGGTGGTGCAGGTTTCCACGGGGATGCCGCTGTAGGACGTGTCGTGCACAGTCACCTGGGCATCGCGGGTGCCTTGAATGGAGTGAACCAGCATGTGTCCCGGCTCCTGCCGATTGATGGTCGGGTCGCCCCCCTCATAAAACCCCTCATTGCCATAGGGGGTATGGCACGACGAGCAGCCAATCCCGCGAAAGTCGCCTCGTTTTTGCCGGCCTTTCACGGCGTGATGGCAGCGCTGGCATTCCTGCCGGATATAAGTAAACGCAGCCAGCGTGGGATCTTCGTGTAGGCGGTGCAATTCGTCGGCTTGCAGGGCGTCGGGCAGCGGTTCGTGGGCGTCCACAAACACATCCGGCTCCAGCTGGGTGAGTCGCTGCATATACTGGCGGTACTCGTCCGTGCCCAGGCGGGCGTGCGGATCCTGCGGGTTTTTGACCGCATAGTTGGCCCAGCGATGGCGATAGCCCGTGAGTCCCCCAAAGGCCCAGCAGACGCCCTGGATTTTACCCGCCTCGGTCATCATCAGGCTGGTCCACTGCACATCCACGTGCTGGGGGTGGCATTGGCCGCACGTCTGCTGGTTGACCCAGGGACTGCCCGGCGCGGGATAAAAATTGGTAGCCTGGGACCCACCGTGAGCGGCGACCTTGTCTTCCGTCTCGTGCGGATCTCCCCCATGGCAGACAATGCAACCGGCCGGATCGCCTTGGGCCCGCCCGAGCTGCATAATCTCCTGCATCATTTGAGAATCCGGCTCACGGATCAGTTCAATACCGGCGTGGCATTGCAGGCAACCAGAATTGGCAGCTTCAGGAAAATGTTCGGTGATCGGATCGGCCTTGGCAGTTATGCACGGGCTCACCAGCAAGCAAGCTATGCCCAACCAAGCTCGTAACGTATGCCGCCAGCTTTTCATAAGTCGCTATCTACAAGGATGCGCCGTATTTGACCGAACAGCCATAAGACTTTGTGCGAGGTTGCAGCACGGGCTTCCCCGCCAGGGCCTGCAGCAGCGCGGCTTGCACATAATTTTTGGCTCCCGCGATATCGGCTTGATCCGCGGTAGGATGGTCATCAATGGCCCCTTGGTAAATTAAAGTTCCCTGGGGATCGATTACAAACATGTGCGGGGTCGTTTTCGCTCCGTACTGACGGCCTACGTAACCATCCGGATCGAGCAGCACGGCAGTCGGCTGCGCTCCTTTTTCTGTTGTCATTTGATTCCACGCCTCGGCTGCAAAATAGCCCTGTTTCCCGGGGGCGGACGAACAAATCGACAGCCACACGACATCTTGATTGGTCATTTCTTGCTGCAGTCCTTGCATGTTACCGGAGTCGTAGTGTTTTTTTACAAAGGGGCAGCCATGATTGATCCACTCCAGGACCACATAGGATCCTTGAAAATCTGCCAGGGAATGTGTTGTGCCGTGCGTATCGGTCAGTGAAAAATTCGGCGCCGTCTGGCTTACCGTGAGAGATTCCAATTCTGATTCGGTTTGCGAATTAAGATTGACAAAAAAAATCAACACCACGGCAGCAATCGACAGCAGCAGGCCTAGCCATATTTTCATGTTTCCGCCCCTTTTTGTAATGGAGTTTTGGTAATACTTCAGCTATCTGCAGTAGGCAGGTCGTAAGAGCAACTGCCATCATGCGTTACGTCCTATGCCAGCTAACCCTTCGAAGTTACTCTAAGGATTAAACATATCCTCAAGAGGCAGTTGCACTTACGACCGATCTTTCGAGTAGGCTGCGTCATTTGGCTGAATAGTAACGAGTTTTGTAATCGAGGTTTGCTTCTGAGGCCTGTTATCGCGTGGTTAACGTTGGCGTTTCGCTACCAGATACAGCCTGCGTACAAGATACAGGATTAAAACACCTCCGAGCAAAGCCGACAAGGGAGGGTCGAGAAGCACCCACCTCGGCGCGGGGGGGTCTGCGGGTTGCGCGGGGAGATCCAGTCGCAGGGCCTGGGCGGAGCCTGGGCCTCCCCAACCGTGTGAGCTCACGACCACACCTTGGATACGCGTGAGAGGCTGAGTTGCTCCTGCGACCTTGGGGAGGGTTAATTCGAGTCGGTTTTGTTGCCGATCGACCCGCGGTCGACTAGCGCTGAGCAGCGTGCCATCTACTGGGAAAAAATCTATCTGGGCTGTGGGCGGGACGCCAAATTTTTGGGACTGGAATCTGAGCAAACCCGTCGTGCCCTGGTCGAATGCCTGCACATCCCAGTCTGTTGGCGGGACGGGCAAACGCAACTGGGCCTGGTTCATTTCAGCCAGGATGTCCGCGGCTGCCAGCTGCCTGGTGTCTCCCACGACGACCTCGAGATTCAATTGGGCCTTGCCAGGAACACAGACCTCAGCGCAGGCCAGCCAGTGGACCTGGGCGGCCAGCCGCTGCGTTCCTGAAGTTTGCAGGGAAGGCAGAATTTTTATTTTAGTCAGCAACACAACTGCATCATGATACCCCAGCGCCACCAAGGGCGGCGTGCTGATGCGTGCGGGAAAGGGCCAGTGGAGTGGACCGGCCTCAAAACCGGGCGGCAGCGTCCAGGCAATCCGGGTGGGTGCCCCGGAGTCTCCTGGATTTTTCCAGTAGGTGTGCCAGTGTTCATCCATGTTTAATTTCAAGCCCACCCAAAAGGTATCGCCCGGTGCTACGACTGCGTATTCACTGAACAGGGTGGCTTGGACATGCGCAGGCTCGGCCTGAGCGGTGTTTGGCAGGAGGAGCAAACACAAAGCGGTGCGGAG
>CAMYJY010000178.1 GCA_947258835.1 uncultured Pirellulales bacterium | reverse complement strand
TGACGCACGGTGCCAGCGCAACACACAACAGTTTCTGAGCGCGAGAAAACTGGGCAAACACGCCAGGATCAATGTTGTCCGGTGGCACCATGTCTCGATCGTCCACCAGCCCTGCCAAGGGAGACGTCGATTTGTCTGGGATCAGCGATGGCGAATAGAAATCTCTTTCCCAATCGGCGTCAAAATCACGCTGGTCGAAAATGCCTGGACGGCCTTGCGATATTGCCGCATACAGTTCGGCAGGTGAAGTGGCTCGACCGGGCAACAAACAGCCCTCCGCAACGATGGCGATCGGTGGTCGAGTGGTGCAAGGTCGTGCTTCACTTGAACGCACCGAGGGTTTGGTTGCGAGCTGGGAAGTCGTGTCCGACGTTACGTCGTTTTTTTTTCCAGGAGCTTGCAGCGCGACGCCGTTCGTCCGCACGCTCGTCGTTGATGTTGGCGCGCCCACGCGTTCCACGTGGATTGAATTCGGACCGGCCGCTTTCAGCAATCGTGCGGTGGAACCAGCTGAAAATAACCTCGGATCCCCATTCGTGAAGCAGCCATTCCCGACCAAACGCCGTATAAGAGAACACATCTGTTTTCAGAAAAGTTCCCGCCAAGAGCATATCCCCCGTTTTCAGGTGCCAAAAAATATCAAAGGTATTGATTTTGGAAAGTGCTAGAAGAGCCGCCAAGAAAAGTACTAAAACGATCAGGTCAAAGATCGAAGGGGTCACAAGCTTTTCCCAGCGGCTTAACTGCTTTTTCATGGTCGTTCTCGCTCTCTGGTACTGGTTTCGCCCGACTTATGAGTTTTGGTGAATTCGAGTCAGCAGCATGATTCGCTACTGCCACCGGCTAGGTCCGCAGCGTATGACTGATGGCAACTGCCACGGGTAAAAAGATCAAGATCGGTAGCCAGGCGGAGAGCGTGGGGCGCAGCAGGTTGAGCCCGCCCAGGGATTGGCAGGCCAACACCACCAAGGAAAAGGCCACGGCCACCAGCAGGCTGATCCCAATGGAGAGAAACACGTTTCGCTGGCGACGCGAAAACATGAGCGGCAGGCCGAGCATCAGCAACGTGGTGTCGGTCACCGGCCGGATCAGCCGCGCGTGCACGGCCACCCGCAGAGTGGCATCCACGTCCGTGCTGGGGTTGTGGAGCTCCTGAATCAACTCCCCCGTCGAGGCCAACTGATGCCAGTTGCTCCCGGTGGCCAAACGTTCGAAGGGCAAAGTCGAGGCCAGGAAGGCCTGCCGCGGTCGCAGCCAGGGGGTTTCCCGCAAGGTCCACAGCACGGGATGATTGTCCACGACCAGCGACGCGCGGTGATCGATTTGGCCCGGTTGCTGCACTTGGTCCAATAAATAGCCGGCTGGATGGACCGTGTTGGCCTCCAAATAATACGCCTCGGTGGCGGTGATTTGCTTGCCGTACTGGGAGAGCTCGGGGGGCAAGACAAACAAGGGGTGCATGATCCGCCTCTCGGGCACGACCAGTTTCTTGCCACCGATCAAGATGTCATGGCTGTCAAAGCAGGCCTCCACATCCCGCGGTTGCGTGCCCGCCAAATCATCCGTATCGCGTTGCAACCGATCCCGTAGCGGGGGAATCAGCAATTCGCGATTGGCCACTCCCAGCAGGCTGACCACCACCGCGGCCAAGACGATCGGCTGGACAATGCGCACTTTTGAGATGCCGGCGGCCAGCATGGCGGTCATTTCCCGGTGACGCTGTAGCCAGGTGACCGTGAACATGGCGGCAATCATGGCCAACATACCGCTGGTACGATCAAAGAAACCCAGCGACTGGTAGGTGTAGTATTCAGCAATCACTCCCAGCAGGTTGCCACGCCCGGCCGCATGCTTGGAAAAGTTGTCCAAGTGGCCGAAGGCATCAATGACCACATACAGTCCCATCAGGCTCAGGAAGCAAACCAGAAAGATCAGCACAAATTGCCGCAGGAGATAGCGGTCGAGGATTTTCATAGGGCAGGTCGCGGCCGGCGCTGGGGAAGCGAGCAAATGGCGGTGCCGGAGCGTACTGCAGATGGCTTGCTAGCGTCAAGAGACACTCAGGCGGCCTGGGCCAGGGGGCCTACCCCCTTTCGACCTGCCTGTAGGTGCTCAGTTTTTGTCGAGATGAGATTTGTATGGATGGGAACCACGACGAAACAACGCAACGACGGGCTTTGTGTAGTTGGGGTCGATACCATGGGATAGAAATTTTGGTTCTCAGTTGAGCCATCACTGTGTACACTGAGGATTATTGTATATTCTGTCATTGGATGTTCAAGGTGCGGTGTGATGCCGACCATCGGGCCCAGGCGTTTGGTGCGTGAACTCGCGTGCGGCCTCGGCAGGGGTGCCCCCGCACTGCGTGGGCGTCTCCCCTTAGCCGCGGCCGAAGCCGCCTGGCGCCTGGGACCTGCCGCGTGGGGCCGTGGCCTCGACGAGCTGATTTTCCCTCCCTGCTGCGCGGCCTGTCGGGGGGCGCTGGACGCGGCAGAGAACCCCTATTTTTGTTTCGCGTGTTGGCAGGCCTTGGATCTGGTCGATTGGCCGGTCTGCCAAAAATGTGCGGCCCGCGTGCCTGAAATTCCGGGAGACGTCGCCACCTGCAGTCGCTGTGAAGCCCAAAAATTTGCCTTCGACCAAACCTGGGCCCTGGGGGCCTATCAAGGTCTGTTGCGCGAGCTGGTCCTGCGAATGAAGCAAGATCGCCGCGATTGGTTGGCCGCCGTATGGGCCCGGGTCGCCTGCCACCGCCTGGGCGACAGCTGCCGGAGTCTGGCACCGGACGCGATTGTGCCGGTGCCTCCCGCCGGCTGGAGACGCTGGCTCCGCGGCAGCCATCCACCGGCTGCCATGGCCGACGAATTAAGCCGGTTGTGGGGCCTGGAGGCGGTGTTAGGGCTGCTGAAAAAAAGCCCTAACGCCAGGCCTCAGCAGGGTTTATCGCGACCAGGCAGATTTCGTAATATCCGCGGCCAAATTCGCCTCAACAGGAACTATTCTTTAGATGCTCCCCACATACTGCTCGTAGACGATGTGATGACCACCGGCGCCACCTGCCACGAGGCGGCCAAGGTCCTGAAACATCACGGGGCCCGCCGGGTGAGTGTGTTGGTGGTTGGTCGCACTCCCGAGGCCTAAGATTCCCGCGGGCGCAACGCCTTGCCACAGCTGCTGGCAACTCCCAGAATGGTTGGCTATGAACGACCTTGAAGTTCCGCCGAAGAAGAAGCTCAGCCCGCTGGATCCCTTCCGGCGTGCGGTGCTGCGCGGATTGGCGGTGCTGCTACCCCCGCTGTTGACGGTTGTGATTTTGGTGTGGGTGGGAAACACGGTCGCCAATTACTTGCTCGAACCCTGCGAAAGCCTGGCCCACCGTCTGCTGACCGAGCAGTTTCAAAGTGAGGTCGTGGCTGCGTCCGAGGTTCCGCCGCACCAACTTGGCGATGGCCGACCCGAAACTTCGGGTCGGGACTTCCAAGAAACCAGGGACGGCTACGCGGTGCCCACCCCCTATTACCAATTCGTTCAAGCTGAGTTCTCCGGGCCCGTGCCGCCCACGGCCGACGCCTTGATTGAATCCTATGTCCAGCGCCGCTACCTGCGCCGGTATATTGTGATTCCGATTTTCTTGTGTGTCTTTGTGCTGGTGCTGTACCTGCTCGGTAAATTCCTGGCGGCAGGGGTGGGGCGGTTTTTTTGGATGCAGTTTGAGCGGATGATCAATCGGCTCCCGCTGGTGCGGAATGTCTATTCTTCCGTCAAGCAGGTGACGGATTTTATGTTTAGCGAACGTGATATCGAGTACACCCGCGTGGTGGCCGTGGAGTACCCCCGCAAAGGAATTTGGACCCTGGCCATGGTCACGGGCGAGAGCCTGCTGGACATCCGCTGTGCGGCCAATGAGCCGGTGCTGTCCGTGCTGGTGCCAACCTCTCCCATGCCGTTTACAGGCTTTACGGTGACCGTGAAAAAGAGCGAGACGGTGGATCTGAATTTGACCATCGACCAGGCCTTTCAGTTTATCGTCAGTTGCGGTGTGGTCGTCCCGCCCCAGCAAGTGGTCGGCCCACCCCCACAACTTGCCGAATAGAGTCTAGGCAGCCACAGAGCTTGTTTGCCGAGAATTTTGAACCACGACGAAACAACGGAAACAACGTCTCGCCCAGCGCGGCGTAGCCGCAACCAAAGTTCTTGCTTGGACTAATTATTTAATGTTTCAAGTTAACGGCGGGTGACAATAAGGGATGACCACGAAGGACACGAAGAATAAACCCGACAACTAGACTGTTTCTTCGTGCTCTTCGTGGTTAAAAAAATGTGCAAAAAACAAAGATTTAGGCTGTTAGTAACACAAAGAGAGGGGGGCCAGATAACGTTCGTGTCTTGGTGGTTCTACTCGAGGCACTCAAATTTGCGCAATTTGCGAAAAGTTTAACCGGTTCGTAGCACGTATCAACAAACGAAAAAGTTTGTCCCTATTCGTCGTTGCGTTGTTTCGTTGTGGTTCCTTTGCTGCCGCAGGCATGGCTCAGCAGAGAGTGAATTCCTTTCATGGCACGCAGACGGTTGCCCAAATCTTGTGCCGAACAGGATTGGGACCAGCCAGCAGTGGTCCCCACGACTGCACACATGTGCGTTTCAAAACAG
>CAMYJY010000177.1 GCA_947258835.1 uncultured Pirellulales bacterium | reverse complement strand
AAAATAAACGATACCGTCAACAGCATCGCCACGGCACCACTCAACGCACTACTCGCAGCCACTCCCAGCGCAATCACAATCACCATCTGGACCCAAATGCTGCAGCAGACCTTGGCAAAATTCCAGAGCGGCCAGCCATCCGGCAGACGCACATAGCAGTCCGCCTTGGCAAAACCAAAATATTGACCGGACTCCAAACACTGCACCCAAATTTCCAATTGGCCCGTGCTGCTGACAAAGTCCTGGTACAAATCCCTGGGCAAACCAGCGGTGCAGGTGAGCTTGCGCGGGATGGTCTGTTCATCCACCTGCGCGTCCACGGCTGCAAAGGAAAGGGCCTCGCTACGCAAATCCGTTTCCGGGTTTCTGACCTGAAGGGTGCCCTGGATCGCTTGCCCCAACACGCCCTTATGGGTCCGAAACACCCGCACGATCAAACCGATGGGCAGGCCCACGGCCACGTCCTGCGGGGCATCCGCCTCAAACAGAGCAGGGCTGAGATCGTCAAACGTCCAAATGGCCGCCGCCTGCGAATGTCCGTCAATAAAGCTGCGGTAATTCCACTCGCTGCCCACGCTGATGCCACGGGTTTTGGGAACCCCTTGTCGGTCCAGAAAACGCAGCGCACCCCAGCGAGGTATCCGGGCCCGCAAGTAACCCTCGGCCGGCTGCACCACAAAGCTGTCACCCCGGCTATGGACCGCGTGCACATGTCCAAAATTGCTCTGGGCCCAGCCCTGTTTTGCGGTGTCCAGCTCGACGGGGTGACGATGGTATGCCTGCTTGGTCGTGATCCCATCGTATCCAATCAGCGCTTGAGTGCGATCACGGACATGGGTCACATCGCTCGCATCCAACCGATGCGTATGCGACAGCGAGCGCTGCACAAAGATGTAGCTGCAAACGGCCATCAGCAGCAGCAACAACGTTCCCACCAGGCTGAACCCCAGAATGCGTCCCAGGATGATTTCCCCAGAGCGCACCGGCTTGGTGACTACGGTGTAAATTGTTTTGGTTTTAAAGTCGTGGGGCAGACTGAAGGCACTGAGCAGGAGCGAAATCCCCAACACCAAATAGGTCACCGCCGTGAGCACGAAACTGATATAGAGTTTGGCCGGGTCTTGCTGATCCGTCTTCAAGAACCAGGCGGCAAATAGCAGCACCACTCCGAACACCACCAGCGCCACGACCACCCGTCGCTGCCTGGCCTCTTGCATGGCCAGCCGGGCCAAGGCCCATACGCGCCGCGGGGAAATGGCAAACAACTCACGCAAGCCCGTGGAAACCACCCGGTAGACTCGATCGCCACCGGACAGGAATCCGTGGCGGGCTGCGGCGATCAGGTACCCCAACACCAAGGCCAGCAGTCCCAAACCCAACAGCACCACCAAAAAATGAGGCAGCGCCCCCCAGGATCGACCGTCGCCTTGCAGCAGCCACTGAAAATACGGGAGTATTTCGCTTTCAACAACCATGGGGGAAGATCGGAGGTCGGGGTCGGAGGTGGGAGGTCAGCGCGTCACGCTCACGGCTTCTCGTCACGGGCGGGGGTGGCTTCCACGGCGGCGCGGCGACCAGGCCGGGCTTCGCTATCGCGGACAATCGACAAGAAAAGTTCTTCCAGCGTGGTGGTGGGATTGTTCATCTCGAGCACCTCGCCCTGATGGCGGGCAATCACATCACGCACTTCTTGCTGGCCAGCTGCCGAAAGTCCCCGTGCCCGGATCTGCGTGACATCTTCCACGGTGAGTAGCTGGTCCACACGTCCCAGCTGTTTCAACTCACCTTGGTACAAAATCGCAATCCGATCGCACACATCTTGCACGTCCGCCAACAAATGGCTGCACATCACAATTGTCTTGCCTTCGTCCTTGAGCCGCAGGATCATGTCCTTCATTTCCCGCGTACCGATCGGGTCCAGGCCACTGGTGGGCTCGTCCAGCAGAATCAAGTCAGGATCATTGATCAAGGCCTGGGCCAAGCCAATGCGGCGGGTCATGCCCTTGGAGTATTCCTGCAGCTGGCGACGGCGGGCCTGATCCAGGCCGACCTGTTTGATCAACGCGTCCACCCGTTGCCGCCGCGTTTCAGCCGGCATGTCAAACAGCCGGGCATAAAAATCCAGCGTTTCTTCCGCATTTAGGAAACGATACAGATAGGATTCTTCCGGCAGGTAACCAATCCGCTCATTCTTACCGACGTCGGTGGCTTGCCGGCCCAACACCACCGCTTCGCCCGACGTGGGAAACAGCAAGCCCAAAATCAACTTGATCGTGGTCGTTTTGCCGGAACCATTGGGCCCCAACAGGCCAAACACCTCGCCGCGGTGGACCTCCAGATCGAGCGCCTGCAAGGCCCGTACCTTTTGACGGCCCCAAAAATCGCGATAGACCTTCGACAAGGACCGCGTTTGAATGACGGTTGTTTCGCTCATGAAATTTTCAGTTGCTGACAGAACGGCCCAGGCCGTTCTGTCAGCAGTAAATTGATCTGGATAAAAAACTCAGTAGTTTCAAATTTGGCCAATGAAGCCGACCCGGGCCAAGTGCTAGCTGCCAAAAGCGTCGGTTCCCGGGCGGCTTATTGCCCCGGGCCCTTAGCGGGAACGAGCGGGAATTTGGAAGTACTAGCGGAAGCGCTGAGTATAGTTTGCGGCCTGGGCCTGGACAAGCACCGGTTCCGCGCCGAGAAAAATGCGCCTTTTTGGGTAAAAAGGGCTGAAAAGTGCTTGCCAAGACCCAATACTGTACATATGATCATATTCATGCTCGCCAAACTCAAGACCTTCAGTTTGCTGGGAATCGAGGCGCTGCCAGTCGAGGTGGAGGTGGACGTCTCGTCCGCGGCGCTGCCCAAGGTCATTTTAGTGGGCCTGCCGGAAGCGGCAGTCAAGGAGAGCACCCACCGGATCGAGCGGGCGCTGGCCAACAGTGGCTATGTACGTCCGGAAAATCGTGTGGTCATCAATTTGGCACCGGCGGAACTGCCCAAACAGGCGGCCTCGTTTGACTTACCAATTGCCTTGGGGCTGCTGGCAGCCAGCGGGCAGCTGGCTGCCGATAATTTTTCGCAGTATGCGGTGGTGGGCGAAGTCGCCCTAGATGGCCAGATGCGGCCCACCAAGGGGGCCTTGTCGATGGCCATGTCGGCCGCCCGGCAAGGGGCGCGGGGAATTATACTGCCGGCGGCCAATGCCGCGGAGGCGGCGGTGGTGGAGGACCTGGAGGTGGTGGCGGTGGCCAGTTTGACGGAGGCCGCGGCTTTTTTCGCTGGTCAACTGCCCCTCGATCCGACGCCATCCCGACTGGACGAGTGGTTTACCGCACACGGCAATTACGACATTGATTTTGCGGACGTGCGCGGCCAGGAGTTGGCCAAGCGGGCCATTACCTTGGCTGCCAGCGGCGGTCACAATCTGCTCATGATTGGTCCCCCCGGCTCCGGCAAGACGATGCTGGCCAAGCGCGTGCCCTCGGTGCTGTTGGGACTGTCCGCTGCGGAGTCCATCGAAACGAGCCAGATTTATAGCGCGCTGGGAAAACTTCCGGCGGGCAAACCGCTCTTGGCGCGGCGGCCCTTCCGAGCGCCCCATCACACCATCAGCAATGCGGGTCTGGTCGGTGGCGGTTCGCTGCCGACCCCTGGCGAAATCAGTCTAGCCCACAACGGCGTGCTCTTCTTGGATGAGCTGCCCGAATTTAGTCGACAAACGCTCGAGGTGTTGCGTCAACCACTGGAGGATGGCCAGGTCTCGATCAGCCGGGCCCTGCGAAGCACGGATTTTCCGGCTGACTTTATGTTGATCGCTTCTTTGAATCCGTGTCCCTGCGGCTATCGCAACGATCCCCGCCGCGATTGTCATTGCAGTGTTCCGCAAGTCGAGCGCTACATGGCCAAGATTTCAGGCCCCCTGTTGGACCGCATCGATTTGCATCTCGAGGTCCCTGCAGTTCCCTTCCAGGAGCTTTCTAATACCGCCGCGGGAACGGACAGCTGCTCGATGCGGACCGTCGTCGCGGAGGCACGTGATCGTCAGCACACCCGGTTTGCAGATTCGCGGACCCGGACCAATGCCCATATGTCGTCCCGCGAGCTCCGCCAGTACTGCGTGTTGGACCAGAGCTGCCAAAAGATGATGGAACAGAGCGTCGACCGTCTGGGCCTTTCCGCCCGGGCTCACGATAAGGTGTTGCGCGTGGCCCGCACCATTGCAGACGTCGCCCGCGCGGACGCGATCGGCATCGACCATCTCAGCGAAGCGATCAACTACCGCCTGCTGGATCGGCAGTTTTGGAGTTGAGCTGCCATGTGGCAGAGGCTTGCTCAGAGATGAGACACCTGAAGAGTCGAAAAATTCGACAGTGCTTTATTTCTCGATACTTTAGCAGCTGGGGTACGCCATGGGCGAGGCATCCCCTCCTCCAACCGCATTGGTTATTCTTTTTTTCACCACAAAGAACCCAGCGTGGCGTAGCCGCAACCAAGGAGACACAAGATCTATGTACGGAAATAATTTGAACCACGACGAAACGACGGAAACAACGCCCACCACGAAAGTGATTTCATGCACAGCGGTTACCAGCCCTCCCCACCCATGAGCCGGTGGGTGATACTTTTGGATAGAATAGCCTTTTGGCTAGCAGGGATTTGTGGGT